>JAICRS010000156.1 GCA_025966335.1 Nocardioidaceae bacterium | reverse complement strand
TGCGCACGCCGGCATAGACCTGCCAGCCGGAGTGGGCCAACCGCACGGAGATCGCTCTGCCGATCCCGCGGCCGGCGCCGGTGACGAGCACGCAACGCGGACTGGTCTTGCTTTCCTCGCGTGGTGGTTCGCGCAGGGGTGAGATCGACATGACGCCCTCCTCGATGATCCGTCGGTACGACGATCCACCGACCGACCGGCCCTCGTTCGAGTACTGCACTACTCGACTCGGCTCGGTACCACCGGCAGGTGGAGCGGAAGTGCCCGCTCACGGGTCGGGACGATGATCTCGCCGAGATCGCCCGGGCGCTCCGCCCGCGGTCCAGGCCCCGGGGCATCGTGCTGGCCGGCCCGGCCAGCGCCGCGGCCCCGCCCTTCCCCCTCGGTCGCCTTCGCGGCGGCGGTGGAGCCGCCACTGGAGCAGGACGCACCGCACGCAGTCGCGCAGATGGTCACAGCGCTGGGAGTCGACGGCAGCGTCGTGGTGGTCGATGACGCACACCTTCTCGTCGAGCTTCTGCCGTAGTTCTCCACCGCGTGGTGACCCGAGAGCTGGTGCCCGTCATCGTCACCCTGCGTGATGGTGAGCAGGCGCCCGACATCGTGACGGCTCTGTGGAAGGACGACCTCCTACCGAGGCTCGACGTCGTGCCGTTGACATCGGAGACCACCGCCCGCTTGGTTGCACGAGTCCTGGATGGCCGGGTGGACCCCGCGGCACTGGAACGCCTCTGGCTGCTACCCCGGTGTAGCCCGCTCTTCCTCCGCACCTGGTCCACGCCGAGGTAGCGGCGGGGCGGCTCAGCCCGGCTGATGGAATCTGGCGCCGGAACGACGCCCCGGAACTGTCCTCCGAGCTCGCAACGATCGTGCGAGCGCAGATCGGAGAGCCCGCTCCGGGGATCCGGGACGTGATTGACCTGGATCCCTTAGCAGAGCCGTTGCCGCTGGTGGACCTCATCCGACTGACCGCCGCGGCCTCCGTGGAAGCGGCCGAGGAGCGACGGCTCGTGCGGTCGACCATGCGCATGAGGGATAGCCGTTCGGCTGGGGCATCCGATGTACGGCGAAGTTCGCCGCGCGCAGATGGGCGTCGTCCGCGCGAGCCGGTTGCGGGGGGCTGTTCCTCACGGCCGCGAAGAGCACGGTCGCGCTGGCGGACGTGACGCTGGCCGAGCGGCTCGCCGGTGCCGCCGTCCGGGCAGGGGCCGGAGTCGAAGGCCAGCTGGTGCAGGCATCCGCCCTCTCGTGGCTGAGCCGCGGACCGGAGGCGGACGCGATCCTGCGTGACCTGAGTGCCGCCACCGCGGACGTCGGCTTGCGGAGGCTCGGCACCGCGTCCCGGATGGCAGCTGCCGCGGCACCGCTCCCTCACAGCCCGCGAGAGAGAGATCGTCGTATTCGCGGCCAGCGGGCTGAGCAACGGATGATCGCCGAACGGCTCCTGGTGTCGGTGCGCACGATCGAGGGGCATCTCTACCGCGCCGGACACAAACTGGGTATCTCCGACCGGGGTGCCTTCGCCTCGTTCGTGGAACCCGGCGCCTCGCCCGAGGGCTAGAGCACCGTTCGGCTACATGAGAACTTCGCGGGGCTGCCGCGGCCCGATGCCGAGTCGGCTGGTTTGCCGCTCTCAACCGGGCCGAGTTGGAGCTACTGCCATCCGGAATCGCGCTGAGTCGGTGCTAGTGCACATTGCCCGTATTCAGTCGCAACGGCATCGTCCGCGCCGGATTCCTAATGCCGTTGCAACTGAGTGACCATCTGGACCGCCAGAGACAGCCGTCCAAAGGAGCGACCGGCGTTCCGGCCGACTCGGACGCCAGCGACCCGACGCCGGGGTTAGCCACTCCCCGCTCCGGCGAGGTCGGCGGCGAGCGCGGCGGCCGTTCGGTTCAGGGTCGGCACGGCGCGTCGGACCAGGTCCGTGGTCATCCGTGGCGCGGGACCAGACACGGAGATGGCGATCCGGGTGGCCGTGTCGGAGACTGCGACCGCCACACAGCGCACGCCGACCTCCTGCTCTCCGTCGTCGATGGCATACCCCTGACGCCGGACGTTCACGAGTTCCGTGGCGAGCCGATCTGGCTGGGTGATCGTGTTCGGCGTGTGCTCCGGCATGCCCGTCCTGCGGACGATCGCCTCGACCTGCTCATCGGCCATCTGCGCCAACAGCGCCTTGCCCACCGCCGTGCAGTGCGGTCTGACCCGCCGCCCGACCTCGGTGAACATCCGCATCGAGTGCCGCGAAGGCACCTGGGCGACGTAGACGATCTCGTCGCCCTCGAGCATCGCCAGGTTCGCGGTCTCTCCGAGGTCGTCGACCAGCCGGGTCAGGTGAGGCATTGCCCAGGTGGCCAGGGACCGGGCCGATCGTTCGCCGAGGTGGATCATCCGCGGCCCCAGCACGTACTGCTTCGGGGACGCCTCCCGCACGTAGCCGAGATCGAGGAGCGTCCCCACCAGCCGGTGGATGGTGGTCAGTGGCAGCCCGGACCCGACCGCGAGGCCCGACAGCCCCAAGGGACCGCGCTCAGCGAGAAGCTCGAGCAGCTCGAACGTACGACGTACCGACTGCACGCCGTTCGACCGAGCAGCCGCGGACTGTTGACCCCCCTCATCACCCGTCATAGCCTTCCGAAGTATAGAAACCTACTTCCGTTCTGTGGAAGACGGTACTCAGGAGGATGCATGCCGCAGCCAGCTGGGATCGAGATCACCGGACCGATCGAGGACCGCTTCGACGAGGTGCTCACCCCCGAGGCCGTGGAGTTCCTCGGGGCCTTGCATCGAGAGTTCGATGCGCGCCGTCGGGATCTGCTGGCCGCGCGGGCCACCCGGTACGAGCAGCTCGCCGCCGGCGGGACCCTCGACTTCCTTCCGGAGACCAAGTCGGTCCGCGAGGACGAGTCGTGGCGGGTCGCCGACCCGGCGCCCGGGCTGCGGGACCGGCGCACGGAGATCACCGGTCCCACCGACGCGAAGATGACCATCAACGCCCTGAACTCCGGTGCGAAGGTCTGGCTCGCCGACCACGAGGACGCGAACACCCCGTTGTGGGAGAACATGGTGCAGGGCCAGCTGAACCTGCGCGACGCGATCGAGGGGCGGCTCGAGTTCACCACTCCCGAGGGCAAGCACTACGCACTCGGCGACGATCGGGCCACGATCGTGGTGCGGCCCCGGGGCTGGCATCTTCCGGAGAAGCACGTGCTCGTCGACGGGGAGCGGATGTCGGGCAGCCTGTTCGACTTCGGGCTCTACTTCTTCCACTGCGCCAAGCCACAGCTCGAGCGTGGCTTCGGGCCATACTTCTACCTGCCGAAGATGGAGAGCCACCGCGAGGCGCGGCTGTGGAACGACGTGTTCGTCTTCGCCCAGGACCGGCTCGGCATCCCCCAGGGCACCATCCGCGCGACCGTCCTCATCGAGACCTACCCCGCCGCGTTCGAGATGGAGGAGATCCTCTACGAGCTGCGGGACCACTCCGCCGGCCTCAACGCCGGGCGCTGGGACTACATGTTCAGCGTGATCAAGTGCTTCCGCACCCGCGGCAAGGAGTTCCTGCTGCCGGACCGCAACTCGGTGACGATGACGGTCCCGTTCATGCGCGCCTACACCGAGCTGCTGGTGCGCACCTGTCACAAGCGCGGCGCCCACGCGATCGGCGGGATGGCGGCGTTCATCCCCAGCAAGGACGAGAAGGTCAACGAGCAGGCCTTCGCGAAGGTCCGTGACGACAAGACACGGGAGGCCGGTGACGGCTTCGACGGGTCCTGGGTGGCACATCCGGGCATGGTCGGCGTGTGCACGGAGGTGTTCACCTCGGTGCTCGGAGACCGGCCCGACCAGCGCGACAAGCTGCGCGAGGACGTCGACGTCACCGCCGAGCAGCTGCTCGACGTGGCCTCGACGCCCGGCGAGGTCACCGAGCAGGGGCTGCGCGGCAACATCAGCGTCGGCCTGCAGTACCTCGAGGCGTGGCTGCGCGGCACCGGCGCGGTCGGCATCAACAACCTGATGGAGGACGCCGCGACCGCCGAGATCTCTCGGTCCCAGGTGTGGCAGTGGCTGCACAACGCGACCGAGCTCGCGGACGGCCAGCCGGTGACCCGCGAGCTGGTGGAGCGGCTGATCGAGGAGGAGACTCCGGACGGCACCGGCTGGGAGGACGCCCGGGCGCTGTACACCGAGATGGCGCTCTCCGACGAGTACGTCGACTTCCTCACCCTCCCGGCCTACGAGCGGATGCCCTGAGGCTGTCGTGGACACGGTCCGGCTCGCCGCTCGGCTCCGGGAGGAGATCGGCCAGGCCAATGTGCTGACCGATCGTCAGGAGCTCCGCACCTATGAGTGTGACGGGCTCGCGGTCTACAAGGTGATGCCCGCACTCGTCGCGCTGCCGGAGACCACCGAGCAGGTGGCGGCGGTCGTGCGGGCGTGCGTGGACGCGGGAGTGCCGTACGTCGCGCGCGGCTCCGGCACCGGGTTGTCCGGAGGCGCGTTGCCCCACGCCGACGGGGTCCTGATCGTCACCTCCAAGCTGCGCCAAATCCTCGACGTGGACCCCGACAACCAGCGTGCGGTGCTCGAGCCGGGCGTGGTCAACCTCGACATCACGCGGGCAGCGTCCCCGCACGGCTACTACTACGCGCCGGACCCGTCCAGCCAGCAGATCTGCTCGATCGGCGGCAACGTCGCGGAGAACTCAGGCGGTGCCCACTGCCTGAAGTACGGCTTCACCACCAACCACGTCACGGGGCTCGAGGTGGTCAGCCCGGACGGCGCCGTGGTGCGCCTCGGCGGCAAGGCGCCGGACCCGCCCGGCTATGACCTGCGCGGTGCGTTCGTCGGGTCCGAGGGCACGTTGGGCATCGCCACCGAGGTAACGGTGCGGCTGGTGCGCGCACCCGAGTCGGTGCGCACGCTGCTCGCGGCGTTCGGTTCCACCGACGACGCCGGCGCGGCGGTGTCCTCGATCATCGGCGCGGGCGTGATCCCCGCCGCTATCGAGATGATGGACGCGCTCGCCATCGAGGCCGCGGAGGCGGCGGTGCAGTGCGGCTATCCTGCCGGCGCCGGCGCGGTCCTGGTCGTCGAGCTCGACGGACCTGCCGCCGAGGTCGAGGAGCAGTTCGTCCAGGTCGAACGGCACTGCGAGCTGGCCGGCGCGTTCGAGATCCGGATCGCCGCCGATGACGTCGAGCGCGCGCTGATCTGGAGAGGGCGCAAGTCCGCGTTCGCTGCGGTCGGTCGGATCAGCCCGGACTACATCGTCCAGGACGGGGTGATCCCACGGACCTCGCTGCCCGGTGTGCTGCGCCGGATGGGCGAGCTGTCCGCCGAGCGCGGGCTCCGGGTGGCCAACGTATTCCATGCCGGGGACGGCAACCTGCATCCGCTGGTGCTCTTCGACGACACGGTCGCGGGCCAGACCGAGAAGGCCGAAGATCTCTCCGCCGCGATCCTCGACCTGTGCATCGAGCACGGTGGCTCGATCACCGGTGAGCACGGGGTCGGGATGGACAAGGCCAAGCACATGCCGCGGATGTACTCCGACGACGACCTGGACACCATGCAGCTGCTGCGCTGCGCCTTCGACCCCGAGCACCTGTCCAACCCCGGCAAGGTGTTCCCGACACCGCGCCTGTGCGGTGAGGTGCCGGGCCGGCACAAGGGTGCCCACCCGTTGCAGCAGCAGGGCCTGGCCGAGGTGTTCTGAGATGCCCGCCGACGCGGTTCTCGACGACCTGACCAAGGTCACCGACGACCGGGTGCGCGAGGCGCGGCCCGACGACGCGATCGACGGGATGCCATCGAGGTACGTCGCCACGCCCGCCTCGACCGAGGAGACCGCCGAGCTGCTCCGTGTCGCCGCCCGGCACGGGCTGCACGTCGTCGCGCGGGGCTCAGGGACCAAGCAGCGCTGGGGAAACCCACCCGCACAGGTCGACCTCGTGGTGGAGACCACGGCGATGACCGGTGTCGTCGAGCACGCCGCCGGCGACCTGATCACCGTTGTCCGCGCGGGGACCCCGGTGCGCGAGCTGCAGGACGCCTTGAGTGGTGCGGACCAACAGCTCGCCCTGGACACCGCGATCCCGTCGGCCACGGTCGGCGGCACGGTGGCCACCGACACCAGCGGCCCGCGGCGGCTGCTCTACGGGACGATGCGCGACCTGCTGATCGGGATCACCTTCGTCCGCGCGGACGGGGTGGTCGCCAAGGCCGGCGGCAAGGTCGTCAAGAACGTGGCGGGCTACGACTTCGGCAAGCTGCTGACCGGCAGCTTCGGCACCCTCGGGGTGATCACCGAGGTCGCGCTGCGGCTGCACCCGGTGCCGGCGACGCAACGGGTGGTGTCCGTGGAGGAGGAAGACCCCGCCGCTGCGACCCGCGCCGCCCTTCGAGTCCTAGGCTCACAGGTGGTGCCCGCCGCGGTCGAGGTGGACCAGCCGACCGACGGGCCGGTGACCGTCGCGGTGCTCCTCGAGGGCATCGAGGCAGGAGTCGGGGCCCGGACCGCTGCGACCCGCACCCTGCTCGGCGCAGGGAACACCGTCGGCGAGCCGCCCGGATGGTTCGGCACGTACCCGTTCAGCGCCGACGACGTAGGGCTGAAGATCACCTCCACGCTGATGGGCGTGGGACCGGTGCTCGCCGGCGCGCGATCCGTGGGCCGGCGTCACGGGGTGCCGGTGTCCGTCCGCGGATCGGCCGGCGGTGTGCTCTACGCCTCGATGCCGTCCGACACCGAACCACAGTTGGTCGCGCTGGTGCTCGAGGCGATGCGGACCGTCGCGGCGACGTACGACGGAACGGTGGTCGTTCTCACTGCACCGGCGGAGACCCGTCGCGGGCTTGACGTGTGGGGACCGGTGGCCGGCCTCGACCTGATGCGCCGGCTCAAGGACCAGCTCGACCCGGACCACCGGCTCTCGCCGGGCCGGTTCGTCGGAGGGATCTGACGTGGACGTCACCCCAGCCTTCGACGAGCACCGTCCTCCGTCGGCAGCGCTCGTCGACGACTGCGTGCACTGCGGGTTCTGCCTGCCGACGTGTCCGACTTACTCCATCTGGGGCGA
>JAICRS010000362.1 GCA_025966335.1 Nocardioidaceae bacterium | reverse complement strand
GTGGTGTCGACGGTCCCGGGATGGGCGCACTGCGACGCCGATGTCGACGTCCTGCTCCGGCCGCACGAGGTGGCACTGGCGGTCGATCCGTCCTCGCCGGCCCGCGTGGTGGCGGTGGAGTACCCAGGCGCGTTCGTGCTGCACACGGTCCGGCTCGGCTCGGGGCGCACCCTGCGGTCGTGGCAGTCGCACTCCGTGCGGCACCCGGTCGACACCCCGGTCGCGGTCACCGTCGTGCCGGGGATCACGCCGACCCTGCTGGTCGGCGACCAGGCGGTCACCGCTCCGCCCGGGTCGTCCGGCTGACGTCTCGGGCAGAATCGACGCGATGTCCCTCTCACTGATCACCCCCGACCCTGCCCTCGACGAGGAGCGACGCCGCGGGCTGCGCCGGATGCGGACGCTCGCCGTGTCGCTGCTGCTGTTCGCCGCGGTGGTCTACCTGTTGACCTTGGGCCAGGACGGTTTCCTCGGCTTCGTCAACGCCGGCGCCGAGGCGTCGATGGTCGGGGCGATCGCGGACTGGTTCGCGGTGACCGCGCTGTTCAAGCACCCGCTCGGGCTACCGATCCCGCACACCGCGCTGATCCCCAGGCGCAAGGAGGAGCTCGGCCGGAGCCTGGAGGAGTTCGTCGGCGAGAACTTCCTGCAGGAGGAGATCATCCGGGACCGGATCGCCGTCGCGCAGATCAGCCGCCGCGTCGGCGAGTGGCTGGTCCGCCCGGAGAACAGCCGCCGCGTCGTCGACGAGGCCGCGAGCGTGCTCAAGATCGGACTGTCCCGGGTCCGGGACGTGGACATGGTGCTGCTGGTCCAGGAGGCGCTGTTGCCCCGGCTGATCGAGGAGCCGATCAGCCCGGTGGCCGGCAGCCTGCTCGAGGAGATCGTCCGCGACGGTGCCCACCACGGGCTGGTGGACCTGGCCCTCGACGAGGCGCACCGCTGGCTGGTGCAGAACGAGGAGACCTTCACCGAGGTCGTCGGCGAACGGGCGCCGTGGTGGTCCCCGCCGTCGCTCAACGACCGGGTCACCCACCGCATCCACGTCGAGGCGGTGGCCTGGGTCGCGGACATCCGCGACGACCCCTACCACCATGCTCGTGACGCGCTGGACAGCATGCTCAAGCAGCTCGCGCACGACCTGCTGCACGACCCCGCCACCCAGGAGCGGGCCGAACGGCTGAAGAACCGGGTCCTCTCGCATCCGCAGCTTGTGGTCACCGCGACGTCGCTGTGGAACGCGTTCCGCAAGGCGCTGCTGGCGTCCCTCGACGATCCTGAAGGGCCGGTCCGGCAGCGCGGGGTGCTGGAGCTGACGAAGTTCGGGGCCAGCCTGGTGGCGGACGAGTCGCTGCGGCGGAAGCTGGACGGCTATGCCGCGGACCTGACGGTGTTCGTGGTCAGCAGGTACGGCGACGAGCTGACCGCGGTGATCACCCACACCGTCGACCGGTGGGACGGGAAGGAGGCCGCCCGCAAGATCGAGCTCCACGTCGGGCGGGACCTGCAGTTCATCCGGATCAACGGCACGATCGTCGGTGGCCTGGTCGGCCTGCTGATCCACACCGTGAGCGTGCTCGTCGACTGAGCCCTCCGCGATCGGGCTGCGCACGGTTGGCCGATGCGCATAGGTTGGTGCCCATGAAGTGTCCCGTGGACGAGACCGTCCTGCAGATGACCGACCGGCAAGGCATCGAGATCGACTACTGCCCGCAGTGTCGAGGTGTCTGGCTCGACCGTG
>JAICRS010000089.1 GCA_025966335.1 Nocardioidaceae bacterium | reverse complement strand
GTCGATCTCCGTCGGCTGCAACAACACCTGCACGTTCTGCATCGTGCCGGCGCTGCGCGGCGCGGAGCGCAACCGGCGGGCCGGCGACATCCTGGCCGAGGTCGAGGCGCTCGTCGCCGAGGGCGTCGTCGAGGTCACGCTGCTCGGCCAGAACGTCAACGCGTACGGCGTCGAGTTCGGCGACCGCGAGGCGTTCTCCAAGCTGCTGCGCGCGTGCGGCGAGATCGACGGCCTCGAGCGGGTGCGCTTCACCAGCCCGCACCCGAAGGACTTCACCGACGACGTGATCGCGGCGATGGCCGAGACCCCGAACGTGATGCCGCAGCTGCACATGCCGCTGCAGTCGGGGTCGGACAAGGTGCTCAAGGACATGCGCCGGTCCTACCGGCAGGAGAAGTTCCTCGGCATCATCGACCGGGTCCGCGCCGCGATGCCGGACGCCGCGATCACCACCGACATCATCGTCGGGTTCCCCGGTGAGACCGAGGAGGACTTCCTCGAGACGATGAAAGTCGTGGAGAAGGCACGCTTCTCGGGCGCGTTCACGTTCCAGTACTCCAAGCGACCCGGTACGCCGGCCGCGGTGCTCGACGAGCAGGTGCCCAAGGCGATCGTCCAGGACCGCTACGAGCGGCTGGTCGCCCTGGTCAACGACATCGCCTGGGAGGAGAACAAGCGCCTGGTCGGGCGGACCGTCGAGCTGATGGTCGCCGAGGGCGAGGGTCGCAAGGACGCAGCGACCCACCGGCTCACCGGCCGTGCCCCCGACAACCGGCTCGTGCACTTCGCATCCGACTTCTCACAGGTCCACCCTTCCGAGACCGGTCGCCCGGTCGACGTACGTCCAGGCGACATGGTCGAGGTCGACATCACCTACGCCGCGCCGCATCACCTGGTCTCGGACGCGCCGGTGCGCTCGGTGCGCAGGACCCGGTCCGGTGACGCCTGGGAGTCGCGGACACAGCCGGCCGCCGCGCCCGGCGTACTCCTCGGGCTGCCCACCGTGGGTGTGCCGGACCCGCTGCCGGCGGCCACCGGCGGCTGCGCACCGACCTGATCCGCGAGAACTTCACGCCTCACCGGCGAAAACTCCACGCTTCAACGGGGCAAAGGGCGCGTCTCAACGAGGGGCGGGTCAGCGGGAGAGCTCGGTGAGGATGCCGTCGCCGTCGCGCTTCCACCGGCGGCCCGAGGAGTCGCGGAAGGTCAGCTCCGGCGCGATTCCGGTGGAGTAGATGTCCTCCCACGACAGGTCGCCCAGCGCGGTCGGGGTCGGCTCGGTCTTCGTGTCGTGCGGGGGGACCAGGTGCAGCGAGATCTCGCCGGCCATGTGCTGGGCGACGAGTCCCTGGAGGGTGACCCGGCAGTCGTAGACCGGTGAGTCGCCGCCGTTGGTGATGCACACGACGTAGTCGTGGTCGACCTCGTGCTCGGACCCCTTGTCCACCCAGGCCGCGACGGTCTGGGCCTGCCGTTCGAAGCGGAGCTCGTGGTCGTCCTTGCGGTTGATGATCGCGATGCCGACCCAGGCCGCGAACGCCAGCAGCGAGCCGGCGCTTCCGACCGCCTGGATCCAGGTGGCAACTGCCTGGCCGTCCACCTCAGCCGAGCGAGCTGATCAGGTCGCGGCTGGCCTGTTCGCAGGTGCGGCACGACTCCGCGCACACCCGGCAGTGCTCGTGCATCGAAGAGTGCTCGGTGCAGATGTCGCCGCAGGACTGGCACACCTGGGCACACGCCTCGAGCACCGCCCGGGTGACGCACGCCTCGATGCACCGCTGCAGCTTCGCCCGGTCGACGTGGCCGAGGTCGCGCGGGTACGTGTCGAGCATCTGGGCAGTCGCTGTCATGGGTCGCTCCTTCCGAACCGGGTCATCAGGGACGTACCCGACACAAGGGCCGGGTATGCGGGTCAGAACCCGTGCGCCAGGATCGGGGGTACGTCGCCCGCGCGGACCGCCTCGAGCACGGTGAGCTCATGGGGTACGACGGGCGTCGGCAGGTCGTGGAGAGCGCACCAACGCAGGTCGGCGCACTTGTCCGGCTCGATGATCCGGGGGTCTCCCGACCACGATGTCGCGGCGAAGAAGTAGTCCACCCGCTCGTCGATCGGCAGGCCGCTGCCGGTGCGGTGCATCGCGCACAGGGGAGTGAGCTCGACGTCGCTCACACCGACCTCCTCGACCGCCTCCCGGGCAGCCGCCTCGAACACCGACTCGCCCTTCTCCACGTGGCCGGCGGCGGCCGCGGCCCAGTAGCCGTCCATGTAGCCGGTGCCCTCGCGCAGCTGCAGCAGCACCTCCCGCCCCGACCCGTTCGCGGAGTCGCGCAGGAAGAACACGTAGGCCGCCGGGACGACGACGAAGCGGTCGATCATGCCGGCCACCCTAGCCAGACCCTCCCTGGTCCGGCGCCGGTCCGGGGCCCGTGTTCGGTCCCAAATGGCTGGTTGGGGGGAGGAGAAGCAGCCATTCGGGACCGAACGTGGACCGAGTCAGGGCTCGGGCGCCTCGGACAGGGCGAAGCCGCGGCCCGGTTGCGGAGGCCGCGGCTTCTTCAGGAGGGATCGTGAGACCGGTTCAGCCGTGTGAGTGACCCGGGTTCTTGGTCCGGTCGAACTCGTGGCTCGGCACCTCGGCGGTGTTGCTCTCCCCGACGGTGCGGTCGATCGAGGCCTTGTCGTCCTCGGCCTCGGGGTCGTTGCCCTCGCCCGCGGCGGGCTGCCCGTCGCGCCACTCCTGGGTGGCCCGCTGCTGGGTGTCTTCCATCTCCGGCCCGTCGGCACCCGCGGACCCGGAGCCTTGGGTTCCGGAGCCTTGCGACCCGCCGCCCTGGGTCTCGCTGTCCTGGCTGGACGTGCTGTCCGCGCCCGGTCCGCCGATGTCGCGGGCGCCCTCGGCGGGCTCGTCGGGATGCTGTCGCTCGGTGCTCATGGTGCCCTCCGTGTTCTCCGCGGCCGAGCCGCGGGTGCCGGTGCCTTGGATACCTTCGTCGGCCGGGTCGCTGCCCCCGAACGGGCCGGTGCGCTCGCTGCTCACGCCCATGCCGCCCTGAAGGCCATGCTTTCCGGCGGCGTTCGGGTTGGACTCGCGGGGCTCGGTGCCGCTCATAGCGTCTCCTCGTCCTAGTCCTCGTCCTTGGCCTGGGCGACCTCGAGATCGTTCGGTGTCGTCTCGGGCTCACCGGTGCGGTCGTAGGTGACGCCGGTGTCCACCGACTGGCCGCCGGACTGGTCGCTGGGTTCGTACTCGCCGGGGGTCTCGTCATCGACGGGCGCGGCGCCCTCGATCGGGTCGTCCTGCGTGCGCTCGGCGCCGAACTCACTGTCAGTCATGGTGCTCCTTTACCCCGTGGCCGTGCCGTCATTCCCGGACGCATCGGACGGTTGGCCCTGCGAGCTGGCGGCGTTGGCGCGCTGGTCCGGACCGGGTTCGCCCTCGGGCGTGCCGGGTGCGGGGACCGGGCCCGGCCCCTCCGGGGTGCTGCTCGGCACGACCTCCGGCTCGGGCGGGTGCACCGGGTCGCCGGGGCCTCCGGGATCCTTCGGTGACCCGGGCTCCACCGGGGCGTCCGGCTGGGTCGACCCCAGCGGGGCCGGCTCGGTCTCCGGCTCGGGGCCGGGACCCGGCTCGGCCGGCGTGTCGGGATCGACCGGGTCGATCCGGCGGGTCGGGGCCGGCGGCGGGGTCGGCACCGGTGTGGTCGTGGCGCCGGGTGCGTCGCTGCGCTGCGGTCCGCCCGGTGGCTGCGGCGCGTCGGGGCCTGCGGCACCCTGCGGGTTGGCCGGTCCGCTCGGCGTCTCGGCGGGGTCGTGCGTCGTGGGGGACAGTCCCATGCTCGTCGCCTCTCTCCGTCTCGTGGTGCAACCCTTGTCGTACCCCCGCGCCCGTCCCACAAACCGGCGCCGCGGCCCGATCGGGCACACTCTGCTCCATGCCCGCCGCCGATCCGATGCCGCCGATCGTCGCGGTCGTCGGGCCCACCGCCGCGGGCAAGTCGGACCTCTCCCTCGACCTCGCCGAGAGGCTCGGCGGCGAGGTGGTGAACACCGACTCGATGCAGGTCTACCGCGGGATGGACATCGGCACCGCGAAGCTGCCGGTCGAGGAGCGCCGCGGCATCCCGCACCACCTGCTGGACCGGCTGGAGGTCACCGAGCCGGCGACTGTCGCGGAGTTCCAGGGCTGGGCCCGCGCGGTGATCGACGACTGCCGGTCCCGCGGCGTGGTGCCGGTGCTGGTCGGCGGGTCCGCCCTCTACACCCGCGCGATCTTGGACCGCTTCGAGTTCCCCGGGACCGACCCGGCGGTGCGTCACCAGCTGGAGGAGGAGCTCGCCGCGGTGGGTCCCGAGGCGATGCACCGGCGGCTGACCGTGGTGGACACCGAGGCCGCGGCCCGGATCATCCCGGCGAACGGCCGCCGGGTCGTGCGCGCCCTGGAGGTGATCGCGATCACCGGCCGACCGTTCAGCGCCACCCTGCCCGAGCTGCGGTACTTCTACGACGACGCCCACCAGGTCGGCGTGGACATCCCCCGGCCGGTCCTCGACGCGCGGATCGCGCTCCGGGTGCAGCGGATGTGGGACGCCGGTTTCGTGGAGGAGGTACGCCGCCTCGCCGACCGTGGTCTGCGAGCGGGCCGGACGGCGAACCGGGCCCTGGGCTACCAGCAGGTGCTCGACTTCCTCGACGGTGAGCTGACCGAGGAGGAGGCGAAGGAGAAGACGATCACCGGCACCCGCAGGTTCGCCCGCAGGCAGGACAGCTGGTTCCGCAAGGACCCGCGGATCACCTGGGTCGGCTGGGACGACCCGGACCGGGTCGAGCAGGCGGCGAACCTCATCGTGCGGTGACCGACAGCAACAGGTCCACCGCCTCCGGGAACGAGGTCGCCTCCAGGTCGACGTCCGGGCTCGCCGGCCGCCGGTGCGGGTTCACCCAGATGCTGCGCAGACTCAACCGCGCCGCACCGGCGATCTCCTGGGTCAGGTCGTCACCGATCGCCCAGGCGCCGTCCAGCGAGCAGCCGGCACGCTCGGCGGCCAGCTGGAACAGCCGCGGGTCCGGCTTCGCGAACCCCTCGTGCGAGGAGATCACCACGACGTCCACCAGCGGCTCCAGGCCCGCGGACGCGATCTTCGCCGGCTGCGTGCGGCGGTTGCCGTTCGTGGTGACCGCGACGAGCCACCCCGCCCGCCGTACCGACTGCAACGCGTCGACCACCCCGTCCTCGAGCCGGTAGCTGGACAGCTCGGACCGTTCGTACAACGCCGCCAGCCGGGACACCAGCCGGTGCAGCTGCCAGCGATCGGGCAGCCGGTGCAGGAAGCGAAAGCGGGGATGGGCGTCGGTCCAGCGGTCAAACGTCGCGTTCCGGTCAACCAGGGTGTCATCGAGGTCGACCAACAGCAGCGGCATGGAGAACTGCCTATCACGGCTCTAGCGGGTCGAGTGTGACGTGCGGCACAGTGAGCGGCACGCATCCGTTTCGGTTCTCGGGAGGAACTCATGTCGCTTCGCCGTACCCGCTCGATCCGCGCCGCGGCGGTCGTCGCCGCCGGCGCCACCGCGCTCGCCGGCGCCCTCGTCGGCACCGCGCAGGCAGACCCTCGATATTCCACCAAGACGCCGACCAGCAAAGGCTTCGGCGGTGCGGTCACCTCCGTCGACCCGGAGGCGTCCAGGATCGGGATCGAGGTGCTCAAACGAGGCGGCAACGCCGTCGACGCGGCCGTCGCGACCGCCGCCGCACTGGGGGTCACCGAGCCGTACAGCGCCGGTATCGGTGGTGGCGGGTACTTCGTGTTCTACGACGCGGACACCGAGAAGGTGAGGACCATCGACGGCCGGGAGACCGCGCCCAAGGCCATCGACCAGGACGCGTTCATCGACCCGGAGTCACCGACCGGCGAGCCCTACAACTTCTTCCCCGAGCGGGTCACCAGCGGTGTCTCGATCGGTGTGCCCGGAACCCTGGCGACCTGGGAGAAGGCGCTGGACGAGTGGGGGAGCTACTCGTTGCGCAAGGCGCTGAAGCCGGCCACCAAGCTGGCGCGTCGCGGGTTCGTCGTCGACGAGACATTCCAGCAGCAGACCATCGAGAACCAGGAGCGGTTCGAGGCGTACACCACGACGCCGGAGCTGTTCCTGCCCGGCGGCGAGGCACCCGAGCCCGGCTCGATCTTCCGCAACCGCGACCTGGCACGCACCTACCAGCAGATCGCCAAGCAGGGCACCGACTACTTCTACGAAGGCCGGCTCGCCAGGGAGATCGTCGCGGTGGTCCAAGACCCGCCGAAGTCGCCCACGACCGATCTGCCGGTTCCACCCGGCGAGATGACGCTCGAAGACCTCGACGACTACAAGGCGCTGCTGCAGAAGCCGACCAAGTCCGACTACCGCGGCTACGAGATCTTCGGGATGGCTCCCTCGTCGTCCGGTGGGACCACGGTCGGCGAGTCGCTGAACATCGTTGAGCAGTCCATCGGCAAGGACGCCGCCGAGATCACCGCGCTGCACCACTACCTCGAGGCCAGCGCGCTGGCGTTCGCCGACCGGGCCGCGTACCTCGGTGACCCCGCGTTCGTCGACGTTCCGGTCGAAGACCTGCTCTCGGACAAGTTCGCCCGCGAGCGGGCCTGTGAGATCGACCCGGACGAAGCGGCGACCAAGCCGGTGGATTCCCAGGACGTCGACGACTACGACGGGAAGTGCGACCCGGGTGACCCGGGGGCTGACGCCGACGTCGACACCGAGGGCCTGTCCACGACGAACCTGACCGTGACCGACAAGTGGGGCAACGTCGTCGAGTACACGCTGACCATCGAGCAGACCGGTGGTTCGGGCCTGCTGGTGCCGGACCGTGGCTTCCTGCTGAACAACGAGCTCACCGACTTCTCGGCGGAGTTCGACCGCGACGACCCGAACCGGATCGAGGGCGGCAAGCGGCCGCGGTCGTCGATGTCACCGACCATCGTGCTGGACGACGGCGAGCCGTTCCTGGCGTTGGGCACGCCGGGCGGGTCGACGATCATCACCACGGTCAGCCAGATCCTGTTCAACCGGATCGACCTCGGGATGACGATCGAGGAGGCGCTCGCGGCTCCCCGGGCCTCGCAGCGCAACACCGAGACGGTCACCGCCGAGCCGGCATTCATCAGTGAGCACGGCGCGGCACTGGGCGCTCTGGGTCACGAGTTCACCGAGAGCGCGGAGATCGGGGCGGCGACGGCGATCGAGTTCGGCAAGGACGGTCTGTTGACGGCAGTCGCGGAGCCGGTTCGCCGCGGTGGTGGCGCGGCGCTGGTGGTCTCCAAGTCGCGGCCGGACAAGAACGGTCACAAGGACGACGACCACGACGACCGCAAGAACGACCACAAGGACGACGACGACCACGACGACGACTGAGGCGGGCTGACCTCAGGCGACGCGGCGGTGCGGCGCGCCGGTGTTCTCGAGCACCTCGAGCAGGAACACCGCCGCGTCGCACGTCGTGCAGCAGAACTCGCACCCGTCGAAGGCGCAACCGTCCTCGACGGGAACGAAGATCCGCTCGTCGCCGCAGTCGGCGCAGAAGGCCATCACACCGCTCAGCATCAACATGTCCGATCCGTTGTCCATGTGAAACAAGGTGCCAGACCGCTCCGACAGTTTCGGAAAGCCACGCCCGGTAGCCTGGATCGGTGACCGACTCCTACCCGTTCGTCAAGGGCCACGGCACCGAGAACGACTTCGTGCTGCTGCCCGACCCGGACGGGAGCGTGCACGGCGACCTCGCCGCGGAGCGGGTCGCCGCGCTGTGCGACCGGCGGGCCGGGATCGGTGCCGACGGCGTGATCCGGGTGGTCCGCTGCGACGCGTACGACGACCCCGCTGCGGTAGCCGCCCGCGGGCAAGCCGAGTGGTTCATGGACTACCGGAACTCTGACGGCTCGCTCTCGGAGATGTGCGGCAACGGGGTCCGGGTGTTCGCCCGCCATCTCGCCGACCACGAAGGCGTATCGACCGCGACCCCGTTGAGGATCGGCACCCGCGCCGGCATCAAGGTGCTCACCTTCGAGGACGACGGTCGGATCACCGCGGACATGGGCCGCCCCGAGGTGTTCGCCGAGTCCAAGGTCGGCATCGGCGAGCGCAGCTGGGCGGCGACCCACATCAGCATGGGCAACCCGCACGCGGTGGCGTTCGTGGACTCCCTCGAGGACGCGGGGCCGCTCCTGGAGCAGCCGTCGTACGACTCCGCCGACTTCCCCCAGGGCGTGAACATCGAGTTCGTCGTACGCCGGGGGACCGCGCACGTCGCGATGCGCGTCTTCGAGCGTGGTTCGGGGGAGACCCGGTCCTGCGGCACGGGCGCCTGCGCGGTGATGGTGGCGGCGGCGCTCGCGGACGGAGCCGGACGCGGTACGACGTACCGGGTGGATGTGCCCGGCGGCGAGCTCGCCGTGACCTGGACCGAGGACGACCGGGTGCTGCTGACCGGGCCGGCGGTGATCGTCGCCAGCGGGAAGGTTCCAAATTCGTTCGCGGCGGGTACGTAGCCCGTGCAAGCATCGACGCGTGCTCACCGGAACATTTCCGGCGCGACCGATGTTGCAAGTGGTGAATATGACTGAATCTCAGAATGCATACAACGAGCCCGATCCGATCCGTCCGGTCGACGAACCGGTCGACCTTCACGAGGACCTGGACGACCTAGAGGACGACTTCGAGTCCGGCTACGCCGAGGACGACCCGGAGGAGAGCCTCGGCGAGATGGACCTCGCCGAACGGCACGCCCTGCGCCGGGTCGCCGGCTTGTCCACAGAGCTCGAGGACATCTCCGAGGTCGAGTACCGCCAGCTCCGGCTGGAGCGCGTGGTGCTCGTCGGCGTGTGGACCGAGGGTTCGGTCCAGGACGCGGAGAACTCGATGGCCGAGCTCGCGCTGCTCGCCGAGACCGCCGGCTCCCAGGTGCTCGATGCGTTCTTCCAGCGGCGGCAGAGGCCCGATCCCGCCACCTACATCGGTCGCGGCAAGGTCGACGGCCTGCGCGAGATCGTCCAGTCCACCGGTGCTGACACCGTCATCCTCGACGGCGAGCTGGCCCCCAGCCAGCTGAGGAACCTCGAGGACCGGGTCAAGGTCAAGGTCGTCGACCGGACCGCGCTGATCCTCGACATCTTCGCCCAGCACGCCAAGTCCCGTGAGGGCCAGGCGCAGGTGGAGCTCGCCCAGCTGAACTACATGAAGCAGCGGCTGCGCGGCTGGGGTGGCAACCTGTCCCGCCAGGCCGGTGGCCGGGTCGGCTCCCAGGGCGGCGGCATCGGTGGTCGGGGTCCCGGTGAGACGAAGATCGAGACCGACCGGCGCCGGATCAACACCAAGATCGCGAAGCTGCGCCGCGAGCTGGCGCACATGCGGACCACCCGCGACACCAAGCGCGCCGAACGCAAGCGCCACGAGGTGCCCTCGGTGGCCATCGCCGGCTACACCAACGCCGGCAAGTCCTCGCTGCTGAACCGGCTGACCAATGCCGGGGTGCTGGTCGAGGACTCGCTGTTCGCGACCCTGGACCCGACCACCCGCAAGACCACCACCTCCGACGGCCGGGTCTACACGATGTCCGACACGGTCGGGTTCGTGCGGCACCTGCCGCACCAGCTCGTCGAGGCGTTCCGCTCCACGCTGGAGGAGGTCGCCGACTCCGACCTGATCCTGCACGTCGTGGACGGGTCGCACGCCGACCCGGAGGGCCAGCTGGCCGCGGTCCGCGAGGTGTTCGCCGAGATCGGGGCCGACAAGGTGCCCGAGCTCGTGGTGATCAACAAGTCCGACGCCGCCGACCCGATGGTGCTCGCCCGGCTCAAGCGCGCCGAGCCGCACTCGGTGATCGTCTCGGCGAAGACCGGTGAGGGGATCGCGGACGCGCTGATGGCGGTCGAGGCGGACCTGCCGCGCCCGGGCATCGCGTTCGAGGCGCTGCTGCCCTACGAGCGCGGTGACCTGCTGAACAAGGTGCACGAGAACGGTGAGGTCGACTTCCTCGAGCACACCGGCGAGGGCACCGTCGTGCACGGCCGGGTGCACGCGAACCTGGCCGGCGAGCTCGCCCCCTACATCACCTCGTCCGCCAACGCCTCCTGATCTCCCCGAGCTGTCAGACGCGTAGGCGGCTGTAGCCACTCACCCGTCTGACAACTCGGGGCCACGGGGGCTACAGGTCGAGGGCGGCGGGGACATGCGTCTTGGACTCGATGTCCTGCGCCGCGGTCATCAGCAGCTGATGAGCCAGGTCCGAGAGTGCCCGGGCAGTGGCGAGCTCGTCACCGATCCGGGGCACGGACTCGTCGGACGGGTTGCGCCGGCTCATGCCCCGCCCGTGCATCTCGATCTTGTTGTCCAGGCTCAGCACGGCGTCGGCCCTCGTGTCGTCGCCGTCCTCGTCGATGGTGACCTGCACGGTCCAGCTCTTGTTCGTCATGGTCGCTCCTCACTGGTGAGGTGGGTGCGGGGCCTCGGGTCCAGTCTGCTGCGAGGGCTCACCGCACACCACCCCTCCTGGGGACCGACGGGAAACCTATGCCGGGACGTGTCAGTATCTGTCCGTGGCACACACGTTGGCGGGACGCGCCGAGAGCGCTATCCAGGCCCGGCTGCTCGCAACCCTGCGCGACTCCGGGCCGCTGTCGCGGGCGCAGCTCGCCGACCGGCTGAGCGTCTCCCGCACGACCGTCGCAGCCGAGGTCACCCGGCTGGCCGAGCTCGGCCTCGCCGCCGAGACCGGCCCGGCGGCCTCCCGCGGCGGACGGCGATCGACCATGGTCGACCTCGCGGCGGCGATCCGCTTCGTCGGCATCTCGATCGGCGCGACGGCCGTCTCGGTCGCCGTCACCGACGGGCGGCTCGACGTGATCGGCAAGAACACCCAGGCCTGCGATGTCCGGTCCGGGCCCGAGGCGGTCCTGGCGGTCGCACTCGACCTGACCCGCAAGGCGCTGGCCGAGCACGGCATCGAGCGGCCCTCCGGGGTCGGCATCGGCGTGCCCGGTCCGGTCGACTTCCACCGCGGGGTGCCGGTGTCCCCACCGATCATGCCGGGCTGGGACGGCTACCCGGTCCGGGACGCGGTGTCGCGCGAGCTCGGCTGCCCGGTGCTGCTGGACAACGACGTGAACGTGATGGCCCTCGGTGAGCAGCACTCCGGTGTCGCGCGCACCGCCGAGGAC
>JAICRS010000192.1 GCA_025966335.1 Nocardioidaceae bacterium | reverse complement strand
CTACGGCACCCTGCTCACCGAGGCCGTGGCCCTGCTCGAGGAAGGCGTCGACCCGCAGACGATCGAGCGCGCCGGGACGATGGCCGGGTTCCCGGCCCCGCCGCTGGGAATGCTCGACGAGGTCTCGCTGACCCTGTCCCGGAGCATCCGCCGCGCAGCACAGGACGCGGCCGCACGAGAGGGCCGCGAGCTGCCGGAGACGCCCGGCGCGGACACCATCGACCGGATGGTCGAGGAGTTCGGCCGCAAGGGCAAGGCGGCCGGCGCCGGGTTCTACGAGTACCCGACGGACGGGTCCCGGAAGTTCCTGTGGCCGGGCCTGCGTGAGCACTTCACCAAGGCCGAGGTGGACATCCCGCTCGTGGACATCCAGGAGCGGTACCTGTTCGCGATGGCGCTCGAGACCGCCAAGTGCTTCGAGGAGGGCGTGATCGAGTCCTCGGCCGCCGCGAACATCGGCTCGATCATGGGCATCGGCTTTCCCCCTCTCTACGGCGGCACGGTGCAGTACATGGTCGGCTACGAGGGCGGGCTGCCCGGTTTCGTTGCGCGGGCACGTGAGCTGGCCGAGAAGTACGGCGCACGGTTCCAGCCTCCGGCGTACCTCGTCGAGAAGGCCGAGAGCGGCGGGTCCTTCTAGGTCGCACCATGTGGCCCTACGCCGCCCCGAGTCGAGCACCGAGCCGGGTCGAGGATCACCCAGGTTGAGGATCGGCCCGCCCCGTCAGTGGTCTCTGCCGCGTGGCGCGGGCGGAGCCGTGGCCGTAGCGCACCAAGATAGGCGGATTCGGGCTTTTCCGGGCGAGCCGGACCTTTACTTGGGAGACTTGTGCCCGTGTCGAGTCCTGTCGTCGAAGTCTCCTCGCTGTGGGTGCGGTTCGGTCCGGTCGATGCCGTCCGGGGCATCGACCTCCGCGTGCACGCCGGTAGCGCCACCGCCCTGCTCGGTCGCAACGGCGCCGGCAAGTCCACCACGATGCGGGTCCTGGCGGGGGTCATCCCGCCGACCGGCGGTCTGGTGACGGTGGCTGGTCACGACATCCGGACCGACGCGCTGACCGTCAAGCGGCTCACCGGCTACTGCCCCGACGTGGGCGGGCTCGTGCCCCGGGCCACCCCGTGGGAGCACCTCCAGCTCGCGGCAAGGCTGCGACGGCTGCCGGACGGCTGGGAGGAACGCGCCCGCGACCTGCTCGAGCAGTTCGACCTCGGCGGCGCCGCGCACCGGGTCACCGCCGGCTTCAGCCACGGCATGGGTCGCCGGATGTCGGTGGTCCTCGCCGCGTTCCACGACCCCGCCGTCCTGCTCCTCGACGAACCGTTCGACGGCGTTGACCCGCTCGGCGTCGAGGCGACCATGGACGTGATCGCCGACGCTCGGGCACGGGGAGCCGCCGTCCTGGTCTCCACCCACCTGCGCGAGCTGGCCGTCCAGGCGTGCGAGCACGCGATCGTGCTCCGGGGTGGTTCCGCGGTCGCCGAGGTGTCGGCCCACGACATGAGCGGTGAGGAAGGTGCCGGTGTCTACCGCGCGCTCCTGGACTGAGCGGGCGCGAGACAGGGAGCCCGAGGCGCGACGAGCCACCACGGACGTCGTACCCCTGCTCCGGTTCCGCGGTGCCGCCCTGCGTGGACGGAGCCGGCGCACCGCGCTGGGTGCGTTCGGCGTGATCGCGGTGCTGACCGTGCTCGCCGCGTGGCTGCCCGCGTACCTGCCCGGCGCCGCCGGCAGCGACGGCCAGACCCTGGTGCTGTCCGCCGACATCCTCCTGCTGCTGCCCAGCGCCTACCTCGGCGTGCTGGTGATCGCGATCGTCTCGGCGGTGGCGTCCGGTGGTGGCCGCGAGCTGCTGCCGCGGGAACAGGCGGTGGCCTTCCCGGTCAGCCCGACCACGGACCACCTCGGCGCGCTCCTGATGGCACCGCTGAACATCGCCTGGCTGATGCAGGGATGGACCGTCCTCGGCGCGACCGCGTTCGTGGTGGGGACCAGGGGGTTGCCGGCCGCGCAGGTGCCGGTGCTGCTCTGGCTCTTCGTGGCGACCGCGCTGGCCCAGGCGGTCGCGTGGACGGCGGAGTGGGTACGACGTGGGCCCCGCGGTGACTGGACGCTGCGCCTCCTGGTCCTCGTCCTCATCGTCACGACGGCCGTGCTCATCGCGACCGACCGGCTGGTCCCCCTGCTCGACGAGGCGCCGACGCTGCAGGTCGCCCTGGCCGCCCTCTACGGCTCGGGCGGTGCATGGGCCGGCTGGTTCACGGCGATCGCCTGGCTCGTCGTTCTCGGGGTGCTCGCCGTCGTCGCGGGTGCCCTGATGGCGCACGCGGTGTCCCGCCGCCCGGCCCGCGACGAGCTGCGCCTGGAGAGCTCGGTGCAGTCTCCGCGGACGAACCCGGCCTCGGACTTCGCGGCACTCGTCCGCACCGACCGGGTCGGCATCTGGCGGTCGGTCCCGCTCCGACGGGGGCTCGCGGTGCTGGCGGTGCTGCCTGGTCTCGTCGCCCTGGCCGGCGCCCTCGAGTGGGCGATGCTGTGCATCCTGCCCGGGCTGGTCGCCTCCGGCGGCGCGCTGTTGTTCGGGGTGAACTCCTGGTGCCTGGACGGACGTGGAGCGCTCTGGCGGGACAGCCTGCCGGTGGCAGCCACCGTGGCCTTCGCCTCCCGGGTGATGGTGCTGGTCGAGGTCCTCCTGCTGGCCAGCCTGCTCACCCTCCTGCTGGCGTCGGTGCGCGCCGGAGTACCGACGCTGTCCCAGCTGGTCGCGGTGCTGTGCGCGACGGTCGTGGTCACCGTGCAGGTGGTCGGTGCGTCACTGCGGTGGTCGGTACGGCGACCGTTCTCCGTCGACATGCGCAGCGCCCGGGCCACGCCGGCACCGCCGCTGGTGATGGTCGGCTACTCGGCCCGGCTGGCGCTGTCCACCACGCTCACCGGGATGATGTTCACCGTCACGGCCCGCATCTCCGACTGGCACTGGTCGGTGCTGATCGCGGTGCCGTTCCTGCTCTTCTCGAGCTACCGGCTGGTCGGCACCGCGCAGCAGTGGGCCGATCCGGTGGTCCGGTCCCGGGTCGTCGCCACAGTGGCCAGCTGACCCTGTGGACAACGCCGGGCGAGCCCGGCGAACTGTCCGTGCCCGGTGCCACGGTTCGGAGGACCTACCCGATCACACAGAATGGTTCTCGGACATGACCGAACAAGAGATCCTCGCCAAGGTGCGCAAGATCCTCGCCAAGGCGGAGGACCCGGCCGCGACGCCGGAGGAAGCGGAGACCTACACCGCCAAGGCCGCTGACCTGATCGCGGCCTACGGCATCGACCGCGCGCTGCTGGCCCAGGCGGACCCGACCTCGGACGTCGTCGGCGACCGGGTCGTCGTCCTCGACTCGCCCTACGCCCTGGACAAGGCCGGCCTGCTCAGCAGCGTCGCGTTCGAGCTGCGCTGCCGCTCGGTCCAGCGCGCCCGTTACGTCGGTGGAGCGAAGCAGCTCTCGTTGCACCTGTTCGGCTACGAGTCGGACCTGCTGCGCGCCGAGCTGCTCTACACCAGCCTGCTGCTGCAGGCCACCTCGACGCTGGCCCGGACGCCGGCACCGTTCGGGGAGAGCACCGCCGCGTTCCGCCGCTCCTGGCTGGCCGGCTTCACCACTGCGGTCAGCCGCCGGCTACGGGACGCCGAGCGCCGGGCCGAGTCGCGGGCGGAGCAGGCCCGCCCGGAGTCCACGGGCCGGAGCGTGTCGCTGGTCCTCGCGGACCGTTCCGCCGTGGTGAGTGCCGCCGTAACCGACGAGTACCCGCACCTGCGCAAGGCCAAGGCCCGCCAGCTCTCCGGAAGCGGCGGCTGGTCCGGGTGGCAGGCCGGCCAGCGCGCCGACCTCGGCACCGGTTCCCGGGTGTCGGGTCGACGTCGGGGACAGATCGCGGGGTGAGCTGGCCGGATCCGCGGATCTGAGCAGCGATCCGCCACTGAGCTCCAGGTCCATCGGCTCAGCTCGGTTGCGCGTCGAGGAAGGCGAGGACCGTCGCGACGAACAGCGGTGAGCTGAAGATGTTGTAGTGCGTCAGGCCGGGCAGGATCGCGAGCGCGTGACCGCCGCGCGGCCGGTTCTCGCCCACCCAGCCGCCGTCGCGCAGGCCACCGTCGAGCAGCTCGAAGACCTCGACGTAGTGGCTCGGCGGCGCCATGTCGGCGTCGGCGGCAATCATCAGTGTCGGCATCCGGAGGCTACGGACCTCCTCGGTGAAGTCGAAGTCCTGGGCCATCGCGGCGCCGATCTTGTCCAGCAGCCGCGGGAAGTCCTCGGGGTGCGGCGCGACCCGCTGGTAGAGCTCGTACATCGGCGTGCCCTTCATGAACTCCGCGGCCGCCGCGTTGACCTGGCCTTGCTGGGCGCGCATCTCTGGGTAGATCGCGTCCGGCCGGATGTTCGCCGAGCAGACGACGAGCCGGCGCACGTGCGCCGGGTGCCTGGCCGCCGTCTGCAGCGCTACCCCGCCGCCGAGCGAGTAGCCGACGAGGTCGACCTCGTCCAGCTCGAGATGGTCGATCAGCGCGCCGATGTCATCGGCCATCAGCTTGATGTCGAGCGGCCGGTCGATGTCCGCGGTGCGGCCGTGGCCCTGCAGGTCGACGGCGATCACCCGGTGGTGCTCGGTCAGTGCAGGGAGGATCGGGCCGAACATCTCGCCGGAGCCGAGCCCGCCGTGCAGCAGGATCAGCGGCTGCCCGGTCCCCTGCGTCTCGACGTAGAGGTTGATGCCGTTGACTTCGACGTACCGGCCGGTGCCCTTCGCCCCGGTCGTCCAGTCGGTTGTGGTCACAGTGGTTCTCCTCGCTGCTCGCTGGTGATGTGCACCCGATCAGACCTGGAGGCCATCCGGAAGTCATCGGTGGCGCGGAGTGCACACCGCGTCAGGCGAGACGGCGGCTGTCGGATGACATCAGCCGCAGCCACCGGTAGCCGTAGCCGTCCAGGGTGACCTCCACCTTCCCGTTCTCGTCGACCGGGGTGGTGCCATTCTGCAGCAGGTCGACCAGGTGCCACGTGTCGTCGCACTCGTCGATCTGCAGGGGGACGGTGCAGCTGTCCGGACCCAGGTTGTGCACGGCGACCAGTCGCCGGTCGTCCCAGCGGCACTCGTGGGCGAACACGTGGCGGAGCGGCTGGTCGAGCACCTGCAGATCGGCCCAGCCGAGCTCGGGTGACTGCCGGTACCGGCGGATCAGCAGCGAGATGAAGTTGAGCAACGAGTCGGGATCCTCCCGCTGCGCCTCGACATTCACGTGGTCGGGGCCGAACCCACCCTCGACCACAGGTCGTCGGAGCCGCGACGAGGCGGCGCGCGAGAACCCGCCGTTCTTCTGGTCGGACCACTGCATCGGGCTCCGCACCGACAGTCGGCCGGGGATCTCCAGGTTCTCGCCCATCCCGATCTCCTCGCCGTAGAACAGCACCGGCGTACCCGGAAGCGAGAACATCAGGCTGTAGGCCATCCGGGTCCGGCGCGGGTCCCCGTCGAACATGGTCGGCAGCCGCCGCCGCAGCCCACGATCGAACAGCTGCATGTCCGGGTCGGGTCCGAAGGCGTCGAAGACCTCCTGCCGCTCCTTGTCGGACAGCTTGTCGAGCGTCAGCTCGTCGTGGTTGCGGAGGAAGCTGGCCCACTGGTTGTCGGAGGAGATCTGCGGACGCCGACTGATCGCGCGTTCGAGCGGCCGGGCGTCCTGGCGGGCGAAGGACAGGTAGAGGTTCTGCATGCCGATGAAGTCGAACAGCATGGTGATCTCGTCGGCGTCCCCGCCGCCGAAGTACTTCCGCTGCTCCTT
>JAICRS010000038.1 GCA_025966335.1 Nocardioidaceae bacterium | reverse complement strand
CAGCCCTTGGCCGCCTCTAATGTCGGAAAAGCTACGAGTTGGCCGTGAAGCTGCGACCTCTCGGTACGGTGGTGCTCGGACTCAGGAGTCGGCTTCCAGGGCGAAGGTGTTGCCGTCTGGGTCCTGGAACCACGCGATACGACCACCGCCGGCTCGAGGTGTGATGCCCTTGGCATCGTGCTCGAACTCGTCGTATCGGACGAGCTCGACGCCGGCAGCGGTGAGCTCGTCAACGACCTGATCGATGTCGTCGACGTACCAAGTTGCCAATGTCGCCGGTGACTTCCCCGCGGTGAGCGACTGGTACACGTTCAGGGCGGGACCACCGCCCGAACCGTAAACGCGGCTGGCATCAGGGATCGTGGCGCTGGGGCCGGATTCCAATGCCTGCAGACCGAGCTTGCCTTCGTAGAACGCGACCGCCCGCCCAATGTCGGACACAGCGACTGAAGCTCGCAGGGGGAAGTCGCTCAAGGGCATGATCCAACCTCCAAGCCAGCGGACAGTCGACATCGGACCCAGCCAATGTCGTCATTGCGTGGCGCCTGCCGGCCGGCGTACCGACCGGCATTCTCTGCTCCACGTGATTCTGGCACAGTCCGCCGGAAGGGAGGGGGAGTCCGACGGGTGCACGTCGGCCGGCACAGGCTCCCGATATCCCGAGGGACGGAGTCAGGCGGGCGCGATCGTACAAGTCATCACGCAGTTCTTCTGCCCCTTGGACCGCTGGAAGGTGAAGCCGGCTTCTTCGTACATGTTCCGGGTGCCGTTGTAGAGGAAGGAGGACGACATCTTCTTTCCTTCCGGCTGCTTCGACATGTCGTGCGGGTATCCCTCGACCACCCCGCCGCCGGCGCCGGAGATGAGGTCGAGGGCGCCTAGTAGCGCCAGCGCCGCGACCCCGTGCCGCCGGTTGCGACGGTCCACAAAGATGCACGTGATCCGGTAGTCCGGAGGGCTTCCCAGTCCCGCCTCGTACTCCTGGCGGTGGTGGATGTTGGGCAGCTCCTCGGGGGGTCCGAACTGTGCCCAGGCCACCGCCTCGTCGCCGTTGAAGACCAGAGCCGCGTGTGCATGCCCCTGCTCAACCAAGCGGCACTTGAGGTCGCGGTTGCTCGCGTAGGTTCGCTCCTTGTCGCGGGACAGCGTGTGGAACCAGGTGCACCAGCATCCGCCGAACACGCCGTTGTGTCGCGCGACCAGGTCGGCGAAGGCGGGCCAGGTGTCGGACGCCAGGGGCCGGATCGTGAGATCATCCACGTTCATCGAGGTCTCGGCAGCCATGACGGACAGGCTAGAACGAATCTCGGACGATCACCTGCCGGAATCGTGCAGCACCGGCCGCAGTCAGCAGCCAGCGGTTAAGCGGCTCCGCTCGATCACCCGCGAGGTAGTCGTCCGCTTGAGTGGTGAGGTGGAGGGGTAGCGTCGCGTTGCAAGTCTTCTGGTCCGAAGGTTGTCGCCCCCGTGAGGAGAGACGCAGTTGATGAGTGGTCGCACCCATGGGAAGCCGAGCAGGCGGTCATGAGTTGGCCTCGCGTCGGTGGATTGCGCGCCCTTGAGCTCGGAGCGCCCGGCGAGATGCGCTTCAGGCTCAACAGCCTGGTGCTGACGGGCAGCAAGCGGGCGACCGCCGGCTTGCGAGCGGAGTACGAGGCGGAGGGTGAGCGGCTCGAGCACGTAGGTGAACAGCTCGCTCTGCTGAGCAACGATGGGCACCAGATCGCAACCGTCGAGGTGACCGACGTTGTAGTGCTTCCCTTCGACCGCGTGCCATGGGAGTTCGCCGCATCAGAGGGTGAGGGCGATGCTGACCTCGAGGAGTGGAGGGCGGGTCACAGACACTACTGGGCCAGCGTCGGCACGCCGGTCGAGGGAGAAACCCAGGTCGTGTGCGTGCGATTCAAGCTGGTGTGACTGCGTCCAAGTGCCGCCGTGCAACGGGCCCCGATGAGGCTCGACCTTGGGTCAGCTCTTCTTAAGCTCCTCGGCGAGCATGACAATGATGCCGCTGGGGCCGCGGACATAGGTGAGCTTGTACACGTCCCCATAAGTGGCCACGCCGCGCAGCGGGTGGCAGCCGTGCCTCGCGGCGATCTCGAGGGCCTCGTCGATGTCGTCGACCGAGAAAGCCACGCGGTGCATGCCGATCTCGTTAGGGCGGGTGGGCTCCGTCTCGATCGCGTCGGGGTGGATGTACTCGAAGAGCTCGAGACGACCGTTGCCGTCTGGCGTCTGGAGCATGGCGATCTTGGCGTGGTTGCCGTCAAGGCCGACGGCTGTGTCGGTCCAATCTCCACTGACCGTGTCACGGCCGAGGACCGTAAGCCCGAGGTCGGTGAAGAAGGCAATCGTCGCTTCGAGATCGCGGACGGCGATCCCGACGTTCTCGAGTTTGATGGGCATGCGTTGCACGCTATCGAGTCAAGCGCGATTCGCTCAGGTCAGCTGGCTGAGGTCTCTGAGCTTCGGCCAGGCCCAGCGGTGCAGGGCCAGCACGCCGGGCAGGAAGATGACCAGCAACACGACGCCCCAGACGCGTTCCTCCAGGCCGTCGCCGAAGAGCAGCAGCATGCTGGCGAGGAAGAGGAACGGGCCGGTGAAAAACGCCGAGACCCAGAAGACGACCTTGCGAGCAGGGTGGCTGCGCGCCTCCTGCGGTTCCACCCGGAGGCCGCCGAGTCCGTGTAGGACGGCGTCCAGCTCGCCATGGGTGCGGGCGGTAAGAGCACGATCCGTGCGGTCGTTGAACTCCTGCTGAGTCAGGCGGCCATGAGCGTAGGCGTCTTCCAGCCTGCTCGACACAAGCTCGCGATCGGCGTCGGAGGCGAGTGTGGCGCTGCGGGTGGCCACTGCTCGCGCTGCCCTTGCCTGGTCCGCAGCCGAGCGCATCGCGTTGGCCGCTGCCCAGGCGCCTCCGACCGCGCTGCCGACCTCGCCGAGGTCGGCGGAGAACTTGTTCGGCGGACGGGTGTCCGTCCTCCGTGCTCTGTCGTCCTGGTCCGACGCCGTCATGAGAGAGAGGTTAGTCGGCGGGAGAGCGGCCGGGTGCCGTTTTGTCCTACTGGACGAGGCACTGTCGATAGACGCGACCGTCGGCTGCTGGCGCTTCTGCATGTTTCTGAGATGCAGACACCTGCAGCACCCGAGCGGGGACCACTGCTCGGTTTGCATGGTTTCGTCAGCACTCACCGCTGTTCTTGTCCGGCACCACCGGACGTCCGCAACACAACGAGGAGTGAGATGTCACCACGACGATGGACGGCCTTCCTTTCTGGATCGGCACTGTTGCTCGGGACCGTCGCTACGACCGCGGCGTTGCCCGCCTCCGCAATCCCGACCGAGTCGCACTGCGGCACGGAGGCTTCGGGGTCCGGCAACAACGGGTTCGTGAACCACGCCCAATTGACCAACACGCTGCAGAGGATCGAGCGATCGACCGGCGGCGTGGTCGAGGTAGACGTGGCCGGCTTCAGCAACCAGGGCCGAGAGATCTACACCGCCCGCGTTGGTGAGGGCGACACGGTGGTGTTCGTCGAGTCGCAGATCCACGGCAACGAGAATCACGGCACCGAGGCGCTTCTGAACCTTCTCCAGCAGTGGGGCGGGGCGACCCCAGAGGCCGCCGCCCTCCGCGAGGAAGTCACCATCGTGGCGATCCCGCGACTGAACGTCGACGGCGGTGAGCGGGACACTCGCCAGAACGAGATGACCTGGGACGACGTTGTCGCCGACTTCCCGCAGCTCGCTGGCGTGGAGCCGGCGTGGAACTACAACAGTCGCGTGGACGGCTTCGACGTCAACCGCGACTTCAACCCCGACCTCGACTACATTCCGCAACCGGAGGACTTCCCGGGCAACAGTGCGGACACGGGCTGGTACATCACCCCAGAGGCGCAGACCGTTCGTGACGTCTACCGCGGTCTCGAGGGCGAGTTCGGCACCGTGGATTACTTCGTCGACCTCCACAACCAATGGTCCTGCTACGCCACCGAGGACCAGAAGAACATGTCGCCGCTGTCGATCTCGGCGAAGTTCATCGACGACCCGAGCGAGTTCGGCACCTGGCCGAAGTTCGACATGGAAGCGTCCAAGCGCGCCAACGTCGCCGTCTACGAGGCGCTCCAGGGGCACGGCGAATCCGGGTACGGCGACCTGACCCTCTACCCGCAAAGCACGAACCTGCCAGGCACCGCGCTCGGCTCTTTCGCCCTTCGCGGCAGCGCTGTGGTGCTGTTCGAAACCTCCAGTCAGACCCAGTACGACGGCATGAAGCGCAACGGCATGCTGCGCAAGCAGATCGAGATCGGGCTGGGCGGTCTCGTCGACGCAGTCGCCGATGGCTCCATCGCATCCGTTGACCCGACGGTCTACGACACGATCCCGCAGCGCGTCTTCCTGCCGGCGGACTGAGCAGCGGCCAACCAGGACAGCGGAGCCTCGCTCAAGCATTTGCGCGTGGCTCCGCTGTCCATCGTCGTCACGGTCCCTGGTGCCAGGGCGGCTACCTCCACGCACTGTCGGTGGCGCATGGAATGCTTCGACGCGTGACATTGCGGATCCATCGTGCCGAGCGCACCGACCTCCTTGCGGACGGTCTGGGCGACCTGCTCGCGACGCCGCTCGACGACCCGTTCGCCGAGGAAGTCGTCGTGGTGCCTGCACGCGGGGTGGAGCGATGGCTCACCCAGCGGCTGTCGCACCGGCTCGGTGTGGGGGGTCGCGGCGGCGACGGTGTCTGCGCGGGTGTCCGGTTCCTCAACCCGCACTCGCTGGTCGCGCTGCTGCTCGGCAAGGAACGTGATGACGCCTGGGATCCGGACCGGTTGGTCTGGCCGCTGCTCGACGTCATCGACGAGGCGATGGGCGAGCCCTGGTGCGCCACGCTGGCCGCCCATCTCGGGTTCGGGGTCGCCGGTGACGAAGGGGCGATGCGCCAGAGCCGCCGCTACTCGGTGGCGCGACGCCTGGCCGGCCTGTTCGCCTCGTACGCCGTGCAGCGGCCACAGCTCATCACCGACTGGCGCGAGGGCCGTGACCTCGACGGTGCCGGCAACCGGCTCGACGACGACCTCCTCTGGCAGGCCGAGCTGTGGCGGCGCGTGGTGGAGCGTGTCGGTGAGACGCCGCCGGACGTTCGTCATGCCCAGACCGTCGAGCGGTTGTGCGACGACGGGGGAGCCGGGCTCGAGCTTCCACCGAGGCTCTCGCTGTTCGGGCACACCCGACTGCCGTGCACCGAGGTGGCTCTGCTGTCCGCGCTCGGCGAGCTGCGCGAGGTACACCTGTGGTTGCCGCAGGCTTCCCCGCAGCTGTGGGACGACCTGATCGACCTCAGCGCATCCGGACCGGTGCCGCGTGTCGAGGACAGGTCCGCGGAGCTGGTGCATCATCCGCTGCTGGCCTCCCTGGGGCGCGATGCCCGCGAGCTGCAGCGGACCTTGGCGACGGTCGGCGTCTCGACAAGCTCGACCGTCGGCCGGACGGGCTCGGCCGAGGACACGCTGCTGGGCTGGCTCCAGCACGACCTGCGTGCCAACGACGAGCCGGACGCCGAGACGCGGGGCGGGCGGAAACCGACCGCGGCCGACCGGTCGGTGCAGGTCCACGCCTGCCACGGCGCGACACGGCAGATCGACGTGCTCCGCGAGGTGCTCGTCGGGTTGCTCGCCGACGACCCGACCCTCGAGCCGCGCGACATCCTCGTGATGTGTCCCGACATCGAGACCTACGCCCCGCTGATCCAGGCAGGCTTCGGGCTGGCCGACGTCGCCGTCGAGGGACACCCGGCACACCGGCTGCGGGTCCGGCTGGCCGACCGCGCGTTGTCCAGCACCAACCCGCTCCTGGCCGTCGCGGGCACACTTGTCGACCTCGCCGGCGGACGCGTGACCGCGACCGACGTGCTCGACCTCACCTCGGCCGAACCGGTCCGACGGCGCTTCGCGTTCACCGACGATGACCTCGCCCAGCTCGCGTTGTGGGTCGACCAGGCCGGCATCCGTTGGGGCATCGACGCCGGGCACCGCGGCAGCTACGGCCTCGACCTTCGAGACAACACCTGGCAGGCCGGCCTCAACCGGGTCCTCCTCGGAGTCACCATGGCCGAGGACGAGCACCGGTTCCTCGAGTCCGCGCTCCCGGTCGACGACGTCTCCAGCGGCGACATCGACCTGGCCGGACGGCTGGCGGAGTACGTCGCCCGCCTCGACACCTTCGTCCGTACGACGGACGCCGCCTCGACCATCGACGAGTGGATTCATGCGCTGTCGACGGCCGTCGGCCAGCTGACCGCGGTGGCCCCAGCGGAGGCGTGGCAGGTCGCGCAGTTCGACCGCGAGCTGGCCCGCACCGAGGACGCGGCGCGGCGGGTCGCGACCGGCCCGGGAGGCTCGACCGGCACGCCGCTCGTCCTGGCCGATGTCCGCAACCTCCTCGCGCACCGGCTCGGCGGACGGCCGACCCGAGCGAACTTCCGCACCGGAACGCTCACGGTCTGCACGATGGTGCCGATGCGATCGGTGCCGCACCGGGTGGTATGCCTGGTCGGGCTCGACGACGGTGTCTTCCCGCGGACCAGCTCGGCGGACGGGGACGACGTACTCGCCCGCAACCCGCTCACCGGTGAACGCGACATCCGGAGCGAGGACCGCCAGCTGCTGCTCGACGCGGTGATGGCGACCGACGAGACGCTGGTGATCACCTACACCGGAGCCAACGAGCACACCGGCGCCGAACGTCCACCCGCCGTGCCTCTCGGCGAGCTGCTCGACGCGCTCGACCGCACCGCCGCGCAGCCGGTCCGCGACACGGTGCTGGTGCGGCACCCGTTGCAGCCGTTCGACGTACGCAACCTGATCCCCGGTGACCTGACCGGCCCGCAGCCGTTCAGCTTCGACCGCGCCGCACTCGCCGGCGCCGAGGCGGCCCGCGGCCAACGGGTCACCGTCGGACCGCTGGTGCCCGGACCGCTCCCGGCCCACGACACGGGGGACGTCGCGCTGGCCGACCTGCAGGCGTTCTTCGGGCACCCGGTGCGGGCGTTCCTGCGCTCACGGCTCGACGTGTCCGCGCCGCTGGAGGCCGAGGAGACCAGCGACGCCATCCCGATCGACCTCGACGCGCTGGAGAAGTGGGGGCTCGGCGACCGGCTCCTCGCCGACCTGCTCCGTGATCAGGATCCGGCTGACTGTGCGCGCGCCGAACGGCTCCGCGGGCTCCTTCCGCCGGGCCAGCTCGGGCTCCGCACGCTGCAGGAGGTCGGCTCCCAGGTCGAGCTGCTCGTCGAGCCGGCCAGCACCCTGCGCCAGGGAACGCCACGCACCATCGACGTGAACATCGACCTCGGCGACGGGCGACGGCTCACCGGCACCGTCCCCTCGATCTTCGGCAACAGGATCGTCACCGTCACCTACTCCAACCTTGCCGCCAAGCACCGGCTGAAGACCTGGATCGACCTGCTGGCACTGAGTGCCGGGCACCCGGACGAGCACTGGACCGCGCACGCCGTCGGCAAGTCCCGGGCCGGTGCCACCCGGGCGCTGGGCGGACCGCTCGACCACCGTGCGCAGGCTTGGCTGCGCGACCTCGTCGACATCTACGACCGGGGGATGCGCGAGCCGCTTCCGCTGCCGGTGAAGACCGCCTGCGCCTACGCCGAGGCCAGTGCCGACCGGCGCCGCGGCCGCGACATCGACCCGGTCGAGAAGGCGGCCAAGTCCTGGCAGACCGACAAGTTCTCGCCGACCGGCATCCCGGGCGAGGACGCCGATGCCTCCCATGTCCGCGTGTTCGGTGAGTCGGCGCCGCTGGAGACGCTGCTGGCCGTGCCGCGGGCCGACGAACGTTGGAACGACGAGCCGCACCGGCTCGGGCAGTACGCCTGGCGGCTGTGGGAACCGCTCCTCGGCGGCGCGGAGAAGGTGGGCCCGCTGTGACCGAGCTGGAGAACTTCGACGTCTGCGCGCCGCTGCCGACCGGGACCACGCTGCTCGAGGCGAGCGCCGGCACCGGCAAGACCTGGACCATCGGCGCGCTGGTGACCCGGTACGTCGCCGAAGGAGTGGCCAAGCTCGAGGAGCTGCTGGTGGTCACCTTCGGCCGGGCGGCCAGCCAGGAGCTGCGCGAACGGGTCCGCGCCCAGCTGGTCGAGGCCGAACGAGCCCTCGCCGACCCGACCGAGCCTCGCGAGCCCAGCGACCTGGTCGACTTGCTCCTCGATACCGCCCCTGACGAGATCGCGCGACGGCGGCAACGGCTGCGCGACGCGCTCGGTGCGTTCGACGCGGCCACGATCGCCACCACCCACCAGTTCTGCCAGATGGTGCTGCGCAGCCTCGGCGTGGCCGGGGACACCGACGCCAACGCCACCCTCGTCGAGGACCTCGACGACCTGCTCACCGAGGTGGTCGACGACCTCTACCTGCGCCGGTTCGCCGCGGCCGAGGACGAGCCACCGTTCAGCCACAGCGAGGCGCTGCGACTGGCTCGCGCTGCGGCCAAGGACCCGCAGGCCAGGCTCGAGCCGCGCGACGCCGACCCCACCAGCCTGCCCGGCCGCCGTCTCGCCTTCGCCGAGGACGTCCGCGCCGAGCTGGAGCGGCGCAAGCGACGCCTCGGCATCCTCAGCTACGACGACCTGCTCTCCCAGCTCGCCGACGCGTTGACCTCCGACGACGCACCCGCCCGGCAGCGGATGCGGCACCGCTGGAGCGTCGTGCTCGTCGACGAGTTCCAGGACACCGACCCGGTGCAGTGGCAGGTCCTGGACCGCGCGTTCACCGGCTATTCGACGATGGTGCTGATCGGCGACCCGAAGCAGGCGATCTATGCGTTCCGCGGCGGGGACGTGGCGACGTACCTCCAGGCTGCCGCGACCGCGACCACCCGGAAGACACTCGGCACGAACTGGCGTTCCGACAGCGACCTCGTCGACTCCCTGCAGGTCCTGATGCGCGGTGCCGCGCTCGGCGACGACGAGATCCTGGTCCGCGACGTGAACGCCTTCCACCCCGGGTCCCGACTGTCGGGGGCGGGTGCGCCGTTCCGGCTGCGCGTCGTCCGCAAGGAGACGCTCGGCAAGAAGCCGACGGCCAAGGTCGCCGTGGGCACGATCCGCCCGCACGTGGTCGAGGATGTCGCCCGCGACATCAAGCGGCTGCTCACCTCGGACGCGAAGTTCGACGGCCGCGAGCTGCGCCCCCGCGACGTGGCGGTCCTGGCCTACAAGAACAACGACCTGCTCGCCGTGCAACACGCGCTCGCCCAGATCGGCGTACCCGCGGTCGTCGCCGGCGGCGGCAGTGTCTTCGCCACCCCCGCCGCCACCGAGTGGCTCACCCTGCTCGAGGCGCTGGAGCAGCCACACCGCTCGGCACGGGTCCGGAGCGCGGCGCTGACCAGCTTCGTCGGGTACGACGCCGTGGCGCTGGACGCGGGCGGGGACCAGCTCACCGACCGGATCGCCGACACCATCCGGGACTGGGCCGAGCTGCTCACGTCTCGGGGCGTCGCCGCCGTCCTGGAGGCGGCCACCGCGGCCGGGCTGCCCGCGCGGGTGCTGTCCCGGGTCGACGGCGAACGGCTGCTCACCGACATCCGGCACGTCGGCCAGTCGCTGCACCAGGTCGCGGTCGAGGAACGCCTCGGTCTGGTGTCGCTGCTGGCGTGGCTGCGCGGACAGATGGCCGAGGACAAGGTCGAGGTGACCAGCGAGCGGACCCGCCGGCTCGACAGCGACGCCGCGGCGGTCCAGCTGGTCACCATCCACGGCAGCAAGGGTCTGCAGTACCCGGTCGTCTACCTGCCGACGTTGTGGGACCGGTTCCCGCAGAAGCCGCAGGTGCCGCTGTTCCACTCACCCGACGAGCCGGACCGCGGTCGACGTTGCATCGACGTCGGCGGCGGGGGACCGGCGTGGTCGGGCAACCTCGCCCGGGCGATGGCCGAGGACGCCGGGGAGTCGCTCCGGTTGCTCTACGTGGCGATGACCCGGGCCCAGTCGCAGGTGGTCGCCTGGTGGGCGCCCGCGCCCAGGAACACACCGGCCTCCGCGTTGCAGCGGATGCTGTTCGGTCGGCAGCCCGGATGGCAGTCGGTGCCTCCCGAGCAGGAGCTGCACGACGAGGCAGACGTGGCCCGGATCCTCGACGTCTGGCAGGAACGCGGCGGACCGGTCTGGGAGGTCGCCGCCTGGGCCGACCTGCCGTCCGGTGACCTCGGCGTCGACGACCGCCCCCTGTCCGTGCGCACGTTCACCCGCACCGTCGACACGACATGGCGGCGTACGTCGTACAGCGCCCTCAGCTCGGTGACCCGGGCCGACCAACCCTCTTCTGCGGTCGGCAGCGAGCCGGAGGAGCGACCCAAGGACGACGAGATGCTGCCGGTGCCCGCGAGCTCACCGGACCCGACCACGGAGCCCTCGAGCGACATGGTGCCGTCGCCGATGGCGGACCTCCCGGTCGGAGCGACCTTCGGTTCGTTGGTGCACGCGGTGCTCGAGGTCGCCGACCCGGACGCTGCGGATCTGCGCGCGGAGCTGCTGGGACACATCGACGAGCAGCTGGTGCGCTGGCCGGTCGAGCTCGACCGTGAGGAGCTCGCGGACGCGCTGGTCCAGGTCTGCGCGAGTCCGCTCGGGCCGCTCGCCGGCAACACCACGCTCGGCGCCATCCCGCTGCGGGACCGGCTCCGCGAGCTCGAGTTCGAGCTGCCGCTGTCCGGGGGCGACGTCCGTGGCTACCCGGCCGCACCGGTCACCCTCGGCGACGTGGCGCCGCTGCTGCGCGCGCACCTGCCCGCCGACGACCCGGTGTTGCCCTATGCCGACGTGCTCGCGGACCCTGCGCTCGGCGGGCAGGACCTGCGCGGCTACCTGACCGGGTCGGTCGACGTGGTGCTGCGGATCCGGGACGGCAAGCAGCTCCGCTTCCTGATCGTCGACTACAAGACCAACTGGCTCGGCGGGTTCGCCGACGGGACGACAACGCTGACCGCGCACGACTACCGCCCCGAGGCGCTGCGGGAGGCGATGACCCACTCCGACTATCCCTTGCAGGCATTGCTGTACGCGGTGGTGCTGCACCGGTACCTGCGCTGGCGACAGCCCGGCTACGACCCGGCGGTGCATCTCGGTGGGGTGCTCTACCTCTACCTGCGCGGCCTGTGCGGACCGGAGACACCGTTCGTGGACGGGCATCCGTGCGGCGTGTTCTCGTGGCAGCCGCCGGTCGCGCTCGTCGAGGCTCTGTCCGACCTCTTGGACGGCGCGGTTCCGTCCGAGGCCAGCGCCGGAGGTGCCCGATGATCGAGCTGTTCGAGGTCGCCGGCGAGAGCGATCGCCGGTTGGCGCTGACCGCTACAGGCATCCTGCGCACGTTCAACGAGGCCGGCGTGCTCACCGCCGCGGACGTGCACGTCGCGGCCCGGGTCGGCTTACTCGGCGGAGAGTCCGACGAACGCGTGCTGCTGGCGCTGGCCCTGGCGACCCGGGCGGTGCGGCACGGCTCGGTCTGCCTGGACCTGGCAACCGTGGCCGACGTGGCGCCCGAGCTGCCGTGGCCCGACCATGACGCGTGGGCGTCGGCGGTCGCGGCGAGCCCGCTGGTGGCCGAGGGTGTGCTGCGCTGGGAGTTCGACCTTCTTTACCTGGACCGTTACTGGCACCAGGAGGTGCAGGTCTGCCACGACCTCCTCGCCCGGTCGCGCGCCACCCCGCCGGCAGTCGACGAGGCGAGGCTCGACGCCGGTGTGATGCGCGTGTTCGCCGGTCCGACCTACGCCGAGCAACGTGCCGCCGCGCGAGCGGTTGTCACGCAATGGACGACGATCCTCACCGGCGGACCCGGCACCGGCAAGACGACGACCGTCGCGGGGGTGCTCGCCCTGCTCGCCGAACAGGCCTCGCTGGCTGGCGATACGTTCCGGGTCGCGCTCACCGCGCCGACCGGCAAGGCGGCTGCACGGTTGCAGGAGGCGGTGGCCTCCGTCGAGCTTCCGCAACAGGACCGGGACCGGTTGGGGCCGCTGGAGGCTTCCACGATGCACCGGCTGCTCGGATCCCGGCGCGACAACGGCACCCGATTCCGGCACCACCGCGCGAACCGGCTGCCGCACGACGTGGTCGTGGTCGACGAGACCTCGATGGTGTCGCTGACGATGATGGCGCGGCTGGTCGAGGCGGTGCGGCCCGACGCGCGGCTGATCCTGGTCGGTGACCCGGACCAGCTCGCCTCCGTCGAGGCCGGGGCCGTGCTCGCCGACCTCGTCGCCGGACTCGGGACGGCGGCGCAGAGCCCGGTGGTGGCGCTGGAGACCACGCACCGGTTCGGCGAGGAGATCGGCCGACTGGCCACCGCGCTGCGCAGCGGAGATGCGGACGCGGTGATGGACGTCCTGCGCGCCGGAGGCTCCGGGGTCGAGTTCGTCGAGAGCGAGGACCCGGCGCCGCTCCTGCGGGCGGAGATTCTCGAGGCGGTCCTGGAGGTGCGCGCGTGCGCCGACGCAGGGAACGCCGCTGGGGCTCTCGCGGCACTCGACCGACACCGGCTGCTGTGCGCACACCGGCAGGGACCGCACGGCGTCAGCCACTGGAACCGACAGGTCGAGCACTGGGTCACCGAGGCGACCGGCGATCCGCTGTACGACGAGATGTACGTCGGGCGGCCGGTTCTGGTCACGGCCAACGACTACGGGCTCGGTCTCTACAACGGCGACACCGGTGTCGTCGTCCGCGACGCCGACGGCACGCTCCGGGCTGCGATCGCGGGCACCAGCGGGATCCTGAGCTTCGCGACCTCCCGGATGAGCGACGTCGAGACGATGCACGCGATGACGATCCACAAGAGCCAGGGCAGCCAGGCCGACCAGGTGACGGTGCTGTTGCCGCCGGAGGACTCGCAGCTGCTGACCCGTGAGCTGTTCTACACCGCGGTCACCCGCGCCAAGGAGAAGGTCCGGGTGGTCGGCACGGAGGCGTCCGTGCGCGCCGCGGTCGCGACGCGGGCGCAACGGGCCAGCGGGCTGCGGCAACGGCTCGGCGGCTGATCGTCAGGTGGCCGTCGGTTTGCGCGTTCGACGATGAAAGTGGTCAAGATCGGCCGGTTCTGTGCCGGAAACGCGTCGTTCTTGACCACTTCCGGGACGCGCCGGTCGAACGATGCTGAACCAGGCTCGCCCTGGACACCACGGCACACGTGTGCCCGCGTGACACAGTTTCTCGAAAGAATGGTGTTACATCAGCACACGTGTGCCCGCTTGGTCGTGCGGGTCGGTTCGAGACGATCGCTGCGCGGTCACCTGCGGGATCTGTTTTCCCACGCTCAGGCGACAGAGAATCCCGAACGTATGCTTGCGAGATGGCTCACTCGCGCCGCGAGGTCTGAATGGACATCACCGAGTTCGACCAGCTGGCATCGTCGCTGGCCGGTGTGCGGCAGCGAAGCCGTGGCGGGTTGATGCAGTGGCACCATGCGGGCCGACTCGTCGCTCGACAGCTCGACGACACGCGCGTCGTGGTGCGGGCACCGTTCGACACCCGCGACCTGCTGCTGCATCAGTTCCCCGACACATTCACGGTTCCTGCCCGCTTCCAGAAACACATGATGGTCGTCGCGGACCTGGCAGAAGGCAGCGCGGATGCGATCGAGGACGCCGTCATCTCCGCCTGGCGCTTCCAGACGAGGGACGGCTCCACGGACGATGAGAACTGAGGTGATCCGGCGTGAGGGCAACGCACTACGTCTGTGACTACTGCGGCTACGAGGGTCGGGACAACGAGTCGCGGCCCGTCGACCAGATCCAGTGCCCACAGTGCGGGGAGCCGGTCACGCCCTTGCACTGAAGGCGCCTGCCGTTGTCGAGTCGTCGAGCTCGGGGTCAGCATGGAGAATGGCCGGATTCGGGCGCCTGCGCAGCTGGTCGGTACGGACGCCGCTGCTGCTGGTGCTCCTTGGAGGGGTGGTGATCGCGATCCTGTTGACGTTCCAGCGTCAGCTCATCTACTTCCCCGACGCCTCACCCGTCCCGCCCGCGGCCCAGGTCATCGAGCATGCGCGGGACGTCACCCTGCAGACCGAGGACGGGTTGGAGCTCGGTGCCTGGTTCGTTCCTCCGGATCCAGAAGGGGACCCGGACCGAGACATGGCGGTGCTGGTCGCACCGGGTAACGGGGGCAACCGCGCAGGACGAGCCGATTTCGCCCGCGAGCTGAGCCGCCGCGGGTTCGCCGTACTGCTGATGGACTACCGCGGCTACGGCGGCAACCCGGGAACGCCCGGTGAGGAGGGGTTGGTCGCGGACGCGGTTGCGGCGGCCGAGGCGCTGGAGCGACTGGGCTACCCGCCGGAGCGGACGATCTATTTCGGGGAGTCGCTGGGCACCGGCGTCGTGGCCGCTCTGCAGTCGAGACGTCCGCCCGCCGGCCTGGTGCTGCGGTCCCCGTTCACCGAGCTGGCCGACGTCGGGGCACACCACTATCCGATGTTGCCGGTGCGGTGGCTGCTGCGGGACCGGTTCCCGGTCGTCGAGCACCTCTCGTCCACCCAGGTGCCGGTGATGGTGATCTACGGTGACCGGGACTCGGTGGTTCCGACCGAGCTGAGTGCCCAGGTGGCCGCGTCGGCGCCAACCTTGGTCGAGGAGCTGGTCCTTCAGGGAGCCGACCACAACGACGCGGTGATGTTCGGTCCGCGGGTCGCGCAGGCCGTGGTCCGGCTCGACGACAGCGTCCGATGAGTTCGGCACCCTCACCAAGTCATAGCCCATGAAGGTTCCACGCGACCGTGCCCATCGCTGGGCACACGAAGGAGAAGACATGGCCACCTCCAAGCTCGGCAGCATCCTGCTCAGCAGCACCAAGCCCGAGCAGCTCCGCGACTGGTACGCCGCGGCGTTCTCGGCCAAGCCGGACCGAACCCCGGGGGATGTCGGCTACGACGTGCTGGACTTCGGCGGCTTCTACGTCATGATCGACAGCCGTGACGACGTCGGCGACACCAACCCGGAGCCAGGTCGAGTGATCCTCAACTTCGAGGTCGACGATGCACGTGCGGCGGCGGAGCGAATCAACGGGCTCGGCGCGAGCTGGCTCGCCGACCTGGAGGAGCGGGACGGCAGCTGGTTCGGCACCGCCATCGACCCCGACGGCAACTACGTCCAGATCATCCAACTGAGTGAGGAGGCGCGCGCCGCGATGGCCGGCTGACCGGTCATGTCCCTCGGTGCGGATGTCGCCCATCGGTCAGAACCGGGGCACGCAGATATTCCCACCGTGCTCTCCGCGGGGTAGGTTTCGTCGCCTATGCAGTGACCAGCGTCACACCCCACCCGCTGGCGTTGCATGTGCCCACGAAGCCCCCCTTCGGAAGGACATCTCTTGACCCAACATCGACTGCCGGGCATCTCCCGCGCCGGCCGCGCCGCTCTCGGCCTCGCTACCGCCGTCTCGCTGACGGCTACGGCCTTCGTTGCCCCCTCGTACGCCGCACCGCCGGCCACGCCGCACATCTCCGAGATCCACTACGACAACGCCAGCACGGACACCGGTGAGGCCATCGAGGTGCAGGCGCTCGCGGGCACTGATCTGACCGACTGGTCGCTGGTGCTGTACAACGGCAACGGTGGCGCGCCGTACGGCACCCTCGCGCTGTCCGGAGTCGTGCCCGAGGCAGGCGTCGTCGTCGTGGACGCACCCGACCTACAGAACGGTTCGCCTGATGGCATTGCACTGGTCGATGCGGCTGGCGCGGTCGAGGAGTTCCTCTCCTACGAAGGCACCGTAACCGCGGTCGGTGGCCCGGCGGACGGTGCGACGAGCGTCGACATCGGTGTTTCGCAGCCCGGAGACACACCCGTAGGGCAGTCGCTCCAGCTCATCGACGGGCTTTGGACTGGTCCCGCGACCAGCTCTTTCGGTGCTACCAACACCGGTGATGGCGGACCGGTCGAGGTTGCGTTCATCAGTGAGATCCACTACGACAACGACGGTGCGGACACCGGTGAGGCCATCGAGGTCCAGGCGCCCGCCGGCACCGACCTGACCGGTTGGTCGTTGGTGCTCTACAACGGCAACGACGGCGCTGTCTACGACACCCTCACGCTTTCAGGCGTCGTGCCGGAGGCGGGCGTACTGGTGCAAGAGGCCGTTGGAATGCAGAACGGGTCGCCCGACGGCGTCGCTCTTGTTGATGCCGCCGGCGTCCTGGTTGAGTTCCTCTCCTACGAGGGCACCTTCACGGCGGTCGCTGGTCCGGCGAGTGGCGTGATGAGCACGGATCTCGGAGTCAGTGAGCCGAGCAACTCCCCGGCGGGACAGTCCCTCCAGCTCATCGACGGGGCCTGGACCGGTCCCGCGCCCAGCTCCTTCGGTGCGATCAACACCGAGGTGCCGGTCCCGCCGGCAGTCTGTGGTGATCCTGACGATCCGATCGCACTCATCTCAGATATCCAAGGCTCCGACGCCACGTTCGATCCCTCCTGTTCCGGCGTGCAGACCGTGGAAGCCGTGGTCACGGCGATCAAGCCGGGTCTGAGCGGGTTCTACCTGCAGGAGGAGGCTGCCGACACAGACGGCGACGCGACGACGTCGGAAGGCATCTTCGTCTTTGTGGGTGATGCCGGTATCCCGAACAGTCTCAAGGTCGGTCGGACGGTGCGGGTGACAGCCACGGTTGGCGAGTTCGCACGCAGTGGCAGTTCTCAGACCCAGCTCACGGACCCGAGGGTCGAGATCCTCAACGGCACCTCGCTCGAGATCGAGCCGACTTCCGTGACGTTCCCGGTCGCGACCACGACGACGCTCGAGCAGTACGAGGGCATGCTCGTGAAGCTTGTCGACACGTTAGTGATCAGCGAGTACTTCAACTACGACCGGTTCGGTGAGGT
>JAICRS010000317.1 GCA_025966335.1 Nocardioidaceae bacterium | reverse complement strand
CGTGATGGCGGTCGCGCCCCTCGACTCCGACCCCGCCCCGGCGTTCGCCACGCTGGCCGGGCTAGCCGCCGACGTGCGCGGCGTCGACCCGTCCGCGACCTGGGTCTCGGCCGGCATGAGCGGAGACCTGGAGGCGGCGATCGAGAGCGGCGCGACACACGTCAGGATTGGCAGTGCGGTGCTCGGTCGACGGCCCACCATCAAGTAGTGTCAGGAACGTAGCAGCGTCCTACCCGAGGATGCGGAAGTACCGGAGGGCATCAGGTCATGAGCGGCGCAATGCGCAAGATGGGTGTGTACCTCGGCCTGCTCGAGGACACCGACCGCTTCGACGACGAGTACACCTCCTACGACGAGTACGACGAGCGCGGCCACGCCCGCCCGTCCGACGTCGACCGGGCAGACGCACGTCCCGCGCCTGTGTCGAGCATCGCCGACCGGCGCCGCCCCGCGGCCGGCCAGCCCGCCCCGACCGGCCCCACCGGCGTGGTCGCCGAGCTGTCGCGGATCACCACGCTGCACCCGCGCACCTACAACGAGGCCCGCACGATCGGGGAGAACTTCCGCGAGGGCGTCCCGGTGATCATGAACCTCTCCGAGATGGACGACAACGACGCCAAGCGCCTGGTCGACTTCGCCGCCGGCCTGGTGTTCGCCGTGCGCGGCACCATCGAGCGCGTCACCAACAAGGTCTTCCTCCTCTCTCCTCCCAACGTGTCTGTGGCTGCTGAGGACAAGCAGCGCATCGCCGAGGGTGGATTCTTCAACCAGAGCTAGGCTCTGCCTTCGTGGTAAGCACTGTCGCCTCGATCATCTATCTGATCCTCTGGCTCTTCATCGCGCTCCTGTTCGTCCGGTTCATCGTCGACTGGGTGCAGGTCTTCGCGCGCTCGTGGACGCCGAAGGGCCCGGTGCTCGTGCTGCTGGAGGTGGTCTACTCCATCACCGACCCGCCGATCATGTTCTTCCGCCGGTTCATCCCGCCGCTGCGGCTCGGCAGCGTGGCCCTCGACATGAGCTTCCTGATCGTGATGGTCATCGCCTATCTGCTGCTCTCGATCGTCCGCCCGTTCACCGTCTGACCTGGGGCGAGATGGCCCGTCCGGACGCCCGGGACGCTATCCTTCCGGGGCGCTCGAATTCGCTGGCCCCGTTGCGTCCCACGATCGGCTTCGGAGTACGGTGGGCGTGAGAACGGCGGCGATGCCGCACGATCGATCTGACGACTACGAATTAAGGGTGAGTCATGCCGCTGACGCCTGAGGACGTGAGCAACAAGCGCTTTACTCCGGTCCGCCTTCGCGAGGGCTACGACATGGGAGAGGTCGACCAGTTCCTCGACGAGGTCGAGGCTGAGCTTGCTCGCCTCACGCGTGAGAACGACGACCTCCGGTCGAAGCTTTCCTCCGCCCAGCAGGGTGGTACGCCGGCCGCGCCGGCTGCTGCTCCGGTCCAGGAGAAGGCACCCGAGCCTGCCAAGGCGCCGGAGCCGGCTGCGGCGGCTGCGGCTCCCGCGGCGGAGGCCTCGAACTCGGTGGAGACGATCAAGGTGGCCACCGTCGGGGAGGCCTCCAGCGCCGCCGCACGGCTGCTCGAGATCGCGGCCCGCAACGCCGACGAGCTCGTCGACGAGGCCAAGAACCAGGCCGACAAGATCGTCGGTGAGGCCCGCACGAAGGCAGAGCGGCTCGAGGCGGAGTCCAAGAGCAAGGCCGACCGGCTCGAGTCCGACGCCCGGTCGCGCTCGCAGATGCTCGACTCCGAGACCGCGGAGCGTCGCCAGCAGCTGTTCGGCGACCTCGAGAAGGAGAAGGAGAAGCTCAGCGTGGAGGTGGAGAACCTGCGCTCGTTCGAGCGCGAGTACCGCAGCCGCCTCAAGAGCTACTTCACCCAGCAGCTCGAGGCCCTCGACGGCAACGGCGAGGCCGGGACGATCGCCGCAGGCGACCACGCCCCCAAGCGGCTCAAGTCGCTGCTCGGCGACGAGGGCGAGTCGCAGTCGCAGCACGGCTGACCCACGAACCACACGAGGCCGGCTCGCGCACCATGCGGGAGCCGGCCTCGTTGCGTCCTCAGCGGCGGATCAGGCCTTGGTGACGGAGAACGACAGTCCCAGGTCGGGATCGTGTACGACGGACGCGGCTGGTGTGCCTTCGACCATCTCCACGGCGAGCACCTCGCCGGCCACCAGGGACTCGTTCTCGCGGAGCGCCTCGGCGGTGTCACCGCTGGCCTCCCAGGTGAGCACGATCCGGTCGCTGACGTCGAAGCCGCTGTTCTTGCGGGCCTCTTGGACCAGCCGGACCACCTCCCGGGCCAGCCCGGCCCGGACCAGCTCCGGGGTGAGCTCGAGGTCCAGCGCGACGGTCTCGCCCTGCTCGTTGACCACCGACCAGCCCTCCCGGGGCCGCTCGGAGATGATCACCTCGTCGGCGAGCACCTCCACCTCCGCACCGTCCACCAGCACCGTCGTGCGACCGTCGGACTCCAGCGTCCGGGCCAGGGCAGCCGCGTCCGCCGCGGCGATCGCCGCCGCCACCTTCGGGGTGTCCTTGGCGAACCGCTTACCGAGCGCGCGGAAGTTGCCCTTCGCGGAGAAGTCCACCAGGTCCGCGCCGGCCGAGGACAGCGGCTCCAGCGCGCCGATGTTGAGCTCCTCGGCCACCTCCGCACGCAGCTCGTCG
>JAICRS010000018.1 GCA_025966335.1 Nocardioidaceae bacterium | reverse complement strand
TCGCCGCCATCGTCACCCGCACCACCCCCACCCCCACCCCCACCACCTCATGTTGAGATGCGCTCTTCTCCCCGTTGAGACGCGCTCTTTTCGCACTCGAGACGTGACTTTTTCCCCGTTGATGCGCCATGTTTTCGCAACCCCATTCTCGCGTCCTTCAGATCCGCGCTAGCCCAGGGATGGCCACCGGCGAGCGCTCTCTTCAGCTCGCACGTCGTCCTGCCCGCGGGTGAAGATCCGCGTCTGTCGGCGCAACAAACTCACGTCTCATGTGCGAAAAGGGCGCGTCTCAACGGCGAAAAGGGCGCGTCTCAACGAGAAAGAGGGGGGTGGGTCAGAGGAGGTCGAGGCCGGGGTAGAGCGGGTACTTCTCGAGCATCTCGGCGGAGGCCGCCTTGGTCCGGTCGGCGATCCCGTCGGCCAGGGTGTATGACGCCTTCGACGGCCCGCCGGCCTTCGTCGTGCCGGGTGTGGTGTTCGACAGGACGTCGACCACGAGCTCGGCCACCCGGTCGAACTCGTCGTGCCCGAAGCCGCGTGAGGTCAGGGCCGGCGTGCCGAACCGGATGCCGGAGGTGTACCAGGCACCGTTCGGGTCGGCCGGCACCGAGTTGCGGTTCGTCACGACACCGGCGTCGAGCAGCGCGGACTCGGCCTGCCGGCCGGTGAGCCCGAAGCCCGACACGTCGAGCAGCACGATGTGGTTGTCGGTGCCACCGGTGACCAGCTTCGCGTCCCGCTTCAGGAACCCCTCGGCCAGCGACTTGGCGTTGTCGGCGATGTTCTGCGCGTAGGTGGCGAACGACGGCTGGCGAGCCTCGGCGAGTGCGACCGCCTTGGCGGCCATCACGTGCGAGAGCGGGCCGCCGAGCACCATCGGACAGCCACGGTCGACCGACGAGGCGTACTCCTCCTGCGCCAGCACCAGCCCGCCACGTGGACCACGCAGCGACTTGTGCGTCGTCGTGGTGGTGATGTGGGCGTGTGGCACCGGGTCCTCGTCACCGGTGAACACCCTGCCGGCGACCAGCCCGGCGAAGTGGGCCATGTCCACCATCAGAGTGGCTCCGACCTCGTCGGCGATCTCCCGCATCTTGGCGAAGTTCACCCGACGCGGATAGGCCGAGTAGCCGGCAATCAGCACCAGCGGCTTGAACTCGCGCGCCGCCTCGGCAACCCGGTCGTAGTCCAGGAGGCCGGTCGACGGGTCGGTGCCGTAGCTGCGCTGGTGGAACATCTTGCCGGAGATGTTGGGCCGGAACCCGTGGGTGAGGTGGCCGCCGGCGTCCAGGGACATCCCGAGCATCCGCTGGTTGCCGAACTCGTGGCGCAGCGTCTCCCAGTCGGTCTCGGACAGCTCGCTGACGTTCTTGGCGCCGAGCTTCTCCAGGGCAGGAGACTCGATGCGGTGCGCGAGGATCGACCAGAACGCGACCAGGTTCGCGTCGATGCCGGAGTGCGGCTGGGCATAGGCGTACGGCGCACCGAACAGCTCTCGTGCGTGCTCGGCCGCAAGTGCCTCCACCGTGTCGACGTTCTGGCAGCCGGCGTAGAACCGGTGGCCCACCGTGCCCTCGGCGTACTTGTCGCTGAACCAGGTGCCCATGGTCAGCAGCACGGCCGGCGACGCGTAGTTCTCGCTGGCGATCAGCTTCAACGAGGACCGCTGGTCGGCGAGCTCGGCTCGTGTGGCCTCCGCCACACGCGGCTCGACCGAGGCGATCACCTCCAGGGCGGCGTTGTAGGCCGTGCTGGCCTGCGCGGCGAGGCTCTCCCCGCCTGAGACGTACGAGCTTGCTGTGGTCGCGTCGGTCATGACGACAGCCTAGTGACGGCCTCCGGACCGATCTCGCCGCAGGGTCGCCGTACCAAGTTCTGGACAGGCGTCTCACATCATAAGACCCGGGTTTGTGGAGACCCTGTCCGAGCCGTGAGACTTCCGTCCATGATCAGCGCTGCAACGACCATCCACCTCGTGGCCCGCCGCCACGTGGACCTCGGTCGTACCCGCAGCATGATGTGTTGGCCCTGCTGACCCGCCCCGCTCTCACCAGCCGGGCGCGCGGTCGCCGGGCAGCACACACCCCGACAACGAAGTCGGGCTGATCTTCCGCGACTCGTGCGTCTCTGACCCAGAGGAACGCATTCATGACTTCGAGCACCGAACGCCCGAACCCCACCACGCCCGCCGGGCACACCAAGCCCACGCCGACCGGTCCTGGACGCAGCGGCCGGGTCCGCCAGAAGCGCGGCGAGGGCCAGTGGGCGCTCGGCTACCGCGAGCCGCTGAACCCCAACGAGCAGCTGAAGAAGGACGACGACGCGCTCAACGTCCGGGGCCGGATCGAGAACATCTACGCGCACCGCGGATTCGACTCGATCGACGGCTCCGACCTGCGCGGCCGGTTCCGCTGGTGGGGCCTCTACACGCAGCGCCGCCCCGGCCTCGACGGCGGGAAGACCGCAGCGCTGGAGCCGCACGAGCTCGACGACCGCTACTTCATGATGCGGGTCCGCAGCGACGGCGCCCTGCTCGGCGCGGAGCAGCTGCGCGTGCTCGGCGGCATCTCCACCGAGTTCGGACGCAACACGGCCGACATCACCGACCGGCAGAACATCCAGTACCACTGGATCCGGATCGAGGACGTCCCGACGATCTGGCAGCGCCTCGAGGCGGTCGGCCTGCAGACCCAGGAGGCCTGCGGTGACTCGCCGCGCGGCTTCCTCGGCTCACCCGTCGCCGGCGTCGCTGCCGACGAGATCATCGACGGCACACCGGCGCTCGAGGAGATCAAGCAGCGCTACATCGGTGACCCGGAGTACTCGAACCTGCCGCGCAAGTTCAAGACCTCCGTCAGCGGTCACCCGAGCTTCGACGGCGCCCCGGAGATCAACGACGTCTCGTTCGTCGGCACCGTGCACCCCGAGCACGGCCCCGGGTTCGACCTCTGGGTCGGCGGCGGCCTGTCCACCAACCCGATGCTCGCGCAGAAGATGGGCGTCTGGATCCCGCTGGACGAGGTCGCCGACGCCTGGGAGGGCGTGATCTCGATCTTCCGCGACTACGGCTACCGCCGGCTCCGTTCGCGCGCCCGGCTCAAGTTCCTGGTCGCCGACTGGGGCATCGACAAGTTCCGCGACGTGCTGGAGAAGGAGTACCTCGACCGCGCACTCCTCGACTGCCCCTCTCCCCCGGTCCCCGTTCTCAACGGCGACCACATCGGCGTGCACCGGCAGAAGGACGGCCGCTTCTACGTCGGCGCCGCCCCCACCGTCGGCCGGATCTCCGGCGAGGTGCTGACCGGGCTCGGTGACCTCGTCGAGGAGTACGGCGCAGCGGGTGTCCGGCTCACGGCGTACCAGAAGCTGGTCGTGCTCGGCGTCGACCAGGCCCAGGTCGAGGGACTGGTCGCCGCCCTGGAGCGGATCGGCCTCAGCGCACGCCCGTCGAACTGGCGCCGCTCCACGATGGCCTGCACCGGCATCGAGTTCTGCAAGCTGGCGATCGTCGACACCAAGCAGCGCGCGACCGACCTGATCGACGAGCTCGAGCGCCGCTTCCCCGACCTGGACACACCGATCACCGTCAACGTCAACGGCTGCCCGAACGCCTGCGCCCGGACCCAGGTCGCCGACATCGGCCTCAAGGGACAGCTGGTGCTGGACGAGGACGGCAACCAGGTCGAGGGTTTCCAGGTCCACCTCGGCGGCGGGATCGGGCTGACCGCGGCGCTCGGCAAGAAGCTGCGGGCGCACAAGGTCACCAGCGCCGGCCTGGACGACTACGTCACCAACGTGGTCACCGCCTACCTCGCCGGGCGCACCGAGGGTGAGTCGTTCGCGGCCTGGGTCGCTCGTGCCGACGAGGAGCTCCTCCGCGGCGAGAAGACGCTCGAGGTCGTCGGATGAGCGAGCGCGCGGTGCCGTTCCACTGCCCCTACTGCGGCGACGAGAACCTCCGGCCGCACGAGACCGACGACGGACCGGGCCACGGCACGTGGGAGTGCCGGGCCTGCCTGCGGGCGTTCCACCTCAAGATGCTCGGACTCATCCCTCCGCGCCCGACCGGGCCGGAGGTGCCGCGATGAGCCTGACCACCACCGCGGCTCGCAACTTCAAGGGCACCACCACGCACGGCCGCACCGAGGTCGAGCTCAGGGACCTCGTCTCCCACGCGGGCGCCGAGCTCGAGCTGGCCCCGGCCGAGGTGATCATCGAGTGGGCCGTGGCCACGTTCGGGGAACGGTTCTGCATCACCTCCTCGATGGGGGACGCGGTCCTCGCCGACCTCGCCGCCAAGGTGGCACCGGGCATCGACGTGGTCTTCCTCGACACCGGCTACCACTTCGCCGAGACGATCGGCACCCGCGACGCGGTGGAGGCGACCCTCCCGGTGCACCTGGTCACCGTCCGCCCGGAGCAGTCGGTCGAGGAGCAGGATGCGACGTACGGCAAGGACCTGTTCCTCCGCGACCCGGACCTCTGCTGCGCGCTGCGCAAGGTGGCCCCGTTGAAGAACGCGCTCGAGGAGTACGACGCGTGGGCGACCGGTCTGCGCAGGCAGGAGACCCACAACCGGGTGATCGCACCGGTGATCGGCTGGGACGACGCCAAAGGCAAGGTCAAGGTCTCGCCGCTGGCGCGGTGGACCGACGACGAGGTGGACCGCTACATCGCCGAGAACGGTGTCCTGGTCAACCCGTTGCAGTACGACGGCTACCCGTCGATCGGCTGCTTCCCGTGCACCCGGCGGGTCGCTCCGGGTGAGGACCCGCGCAGCGGCCGATGGGCCGGCAGCAGCAAGACCGAGTGCGGGATCCACGCATGAACACGACTCTGAACCAGCACCGTCTCGACAACGGCGTCGGACACAACCTCGAAGGGAGGCCGAACTCATGACCGCTCCAGCACTGGTGGCACTGGCCCACGGCAGCCGCGACCCTCGCTCCGCGGAGACGATCCAGGCGCTTGTCGGGGAGGTCCGCGCCATGCGCCCCGACCTCCGGATCGAGCCGGCGTTCCTCGAGCTGTCCAAGCCGTCGTTCTCCACGGTGGTGAAGAAGCTGGTCCGCGCCGGCTACGACGAGATCGTCGTCGTCCCGCTGCTGCTGACCGAGGCCCACCACGCCAAGGTCGACGTGCCCTCCGCGATCGCCGAGGCGACCGCAGCTCACGACAACCTGAAGATCCGGGCGACCAGCATCCTCGGCCTGGAGTCGGTGTTCCTCGAGGTCCTCGACCGCCGGCTGCGCACCGCGTTGAAGGACGCGCGGGTCCGTGAGCTCGACGCGTTGGTGCTCGCCGCGGCGGGCTCCTCGGACTCACTGGCCAACCAGGCGGTGGCCCGGCTGGCCAGGATGTGGGGGTCCAAGCACAAGCTGCCGACCGTGGCGGCGTTCGCCTCGGCCGCTCCCCCGGCGACCGGCGAGGCCGTGCGGCAGTTCCGCGCCGAGGGGCGCCGGCACATCGCGGTCGGCTCGCTGTTCCTGGCTCCGGGTACGTTGCCGGACCGGGCCGCGGAGCTCGCCCTGGAGGCCGGCGCGGTCGCCGTGTCCGCGCCGCTGGGCGCCGACGCGGAGGTGGCGCGGACCATCCTGGCCCGCTATGCCGTGGGTGCGGTGGAGCTGGTCCCGGTCTGACGCCGACCGGTCACTGGACCAGGCTGGTCAGCAGGTGCTCGAGCTGCCGTCCGGGGTCGTCGGTCATCCCGCCGTGCACCGGTCCGGGCTGCACGACGGTGCTCCGTGGTGCCTTCACGAAGCCGAACCGGGTGCCCATGCTCGCCTGGCCGGCGAGCCCGGTGGTCTCGTCGCCGCGGCAGACCGCCTCGATGGTGGCCAGAGCGGAGCAGACCGCGTCCAGGTCCACCTCGGGATCGAGTGCCGCGAGCCGGTCCCGGTTCACGTGGCAGCGGGCCTCGAGGAAGTCGGCGGACTGGCAGTAGAGCACCACGCCCACGTTGACGAACTCCTCGCGGTCCACCCGCGGCACGCACCGGAGCACGACGTACTGGAACCCCATCCGGTCGGTCATGCGGCCCGCTCCGCCGGAAGCCAGGCGCGGTCGCCGCTGACCCGGGCGTGCAGGAAGTCGACGTACGCCGCGCGCAGGTCCTCGGGCGACTCGGCCCCGGGGACCGGCTCGAGCCACTCGTCGGGAACCTGCGCGAGCACGCCGGACAGCAGCTCATGCGTGATCATCGGGGCGAGCCGCTCGTCTGCCGCGGGGACCTCGGCGCGGAACGCCGCGAGCACGTGGTCGGAGGCGTCGTAGGGCTGGCGGGCGAACCGCTCCGAAGAGGTGACACCGCCCTGCCAGCCGTGGTGGAAGTACAACGACGCGCCGTGGTCGATGCACCACAGCTGCTTGTGCCACACCAGCAGGTTCGGGTTGCGCCAGCTGCGGTCGACGTTGGCGGTGAAGGCGTCGAGCCACAAGATGTTCCCGGCGACCTCGGGGTCGGGGTGGAACCCGGAGTCGTAGCCGAACGACCCGGGAAGGAAGTCGACGCCGAGGTTGAGCCCGACGCTGGCGGTGAGCAGGTCCTGCACCTCCTCGTCAGCCTCGTACTTGCCGATCGCGGCGTCCAGCTGCACGGCGACCAGGGCCGGTGTGTCCAGGCCGATCCGGCGGGCCAGCTCACCGACGATCACCTCGGCGACGAGGACCTTGAGCCCCTGTCCGGCGCCGCGGAACTTGCACACGTAGGTGCCGAGGTCATCGGCCTCGATGATGCCGGGCAGCGAGCCCCCCTCGCGCAGCGGCGCGACGTAACGCGTGGCGGCAACGGTCGGGATCACCCGGGTCAACCTACCGGGTCCTCCTCGTCCAGCCGACGGAGCTGCTCGTCGACGTCGAAGTCGGCCTTCGGCCACTCCAGACCCATGCTCCCGAGCGTCTCCCGGAGCACCGAGGCGATCGCCCAGTTGCGGTACCACTTGCGGTCCGCGGGCACCACCAGCCACCGTGCTCCCTTGCTGCTGCACCGCTCGATCGCCGTCTCGTAGGCCGCCTGGTAGTCCGACCACAGCGCCCGTTCGTCCACGTCCCCGGGGTTGAACTTCCAGTGCTTGGTGGGGTCGTCGAGCCGCGCCAGGAGCCGTTCCTTCTGCTCGTCGGGCGAGATGTGCAACATGCACTTCACCACCGTCGTACCGTCGGCCACCAGTTCCTGCTCGAACTCGTCGATCGCCTCGTAGCGCGCCTCGATCTCGGAGTCGGAGACCAGCTTCCGCACCCGACCGATCAACACGTCCTCGTAGTGGGACCGGTCGAAGATGCCGACCAGCCCGGCCTCGGGGACCGCGCGCCTGACCCGCCACAGGAAGTCGTGCCGCAGCTCCTCCTCGGTCGGTGCCTTGAACGCCTTGATCCGCACGCCCTGCGGGTCGAAGAGCCCCACCGCGTGGCGCATGGTGCCGCCCTTCCCGGAGGTGTCCATGCCCTGCAGCACCAGCAGCACGCGCCGCGTCCCGCCGCTGCGGCCCTCGGCGAACAGCCGCTCCTGCAGGTCCGAGAGCGGTTCTGCCAGCTCGGCCAGTGCCGCCTTGCCGGCTGCCTTGTCGCCGTCGAAGCCGGGTGTGCCGCGGGTGTCGTAGGAGGCCAGGTCGACCGGACCGGGTGGAACCGTCAGCGTCTTGGTGAGGCTCTTCTTCGCCATGGCACGTGAGTGCCCCGAGCGGCGCACGTCATACCTGCGGCGTCACTCGGGCAGGCCCTCGCCCTCACGGGCCAGCGCCACCAGCCGGCTGACCGCGCGGAAGTACTTCTTCCGGTAACCGCCCTCGAGCAGCGGCGGCGCGAACAGCCGGTCGAAGGTGACCCCGCTCGCGACCACCGGCAGGTCCCGGTCGTACATCCGGTCCGCGAGCACCACCAGGCGCAGCGCGGTCGCCTGGTCGTCGACGGTGCGGACGTCCTCGAGGCAGACCACACCGACCCCGTCGAGCAGCGCGCCGTACTTCGACGGGTGTACCTGCGCGAGGTGCCGGCTCAGGTCGACGAAGTGGTCGAAGCTCGCCCCCTCGCTCTCGGCGCGCCGCTTCACCTCGTCGAGGTCGGGGGCCTGTGGCGCGTCCGGCAGGCCGCGGTGCCGGTAGTCCTCGCCGTCGATGCGCACCGACTCGAACGACTCCGCCAGGCCCTGGATCTCGCGCAGGAAGTCCTCGGTCGCGAACCGGCCCTCGCCGAGCTTGCCGGGCAGCGTGTTCGACGTCGCCGCCAGCCGCACCCCGTGCTCACGCAGGTTGCGCAGCAGCGTGGAGATCAGCACCGTGTCGCCGGGGTCGTCGAGCTCGAACTCGTCGACGCAGACCAGGCGGTACGACGAGAGCGCGGCGACTGCGTCGTGGAAGCCGAGGGCTCCGACGAGGTGGGTCAGCTCGACGAACGTGGCGAACAGCCTGGGCGCCGGCGACGTGTGCCACAGCGACGCGAGCAGGTGGGTCTTGCCCACGCCGTAGCCGCCGTCGAGGTAGACCCCACCCGGCCCCTCCGGCTCGCCGGCCCGCCGGAACAGGCCCTTCTTCCGCACCGGCCGGTTGAGGTCGTCGGCGAAGGAGCGCAGCACCTCGACCGCCTGCTGCTGCGACGGTTGCGCCGGATCGGGTCGGTAGGAGTCGAAGCTGACGTCGGCGAACCGGGGCGGCGGGACGAGCTCCGCGATCAGCCGTTCCCGAGGGACCTGCGGGTCGCGGTCGCTGAGTCGGATCGGCACCGGGCCAGCCTAGTGGCGGGACCACTACGCTGCGTGCATGCAGCTTCCCGTGATGCCTCCGGTCCAGCCGATGCTCGCCAAGTCGGTGAAGGGGATTCCCGACCCGGCGAAGTTCGCGGGAGGACTGTCCTTCGAGCCGAAGTGGGACGGGTTCCGGTGCATCATCTTCCGCGACGGCGACGAGGTGCAGCTGGCCAGCCGCAACACCAAGGAGCTGACCCGATACTTCCCCGAGGTCGTGACCGCGGTGAAGGAGTCGCTGCCGCAGCAGTGCGTGGTGGACGGGGAGATCTTCGTCGCGATCGGTGAGCGGCTCGAGTTCGAGGTGCTCCAGGAGCGGATCCACCCCGCCGCCTCGCGGGTGAACATGCTCGCGGAGAAGACCCCGGCGTCGTTCGTCGCCTTCGACCTGTTGGCCGTGGACGACGAGTCGCTCATGCAGGAACAGTTGGCGGTGCGTCGTACCCGCCTGGAGGAAGCAATGGTGAACGCGACCGCACCGATCTACCTGACTCGCACCACCACCGACGCGACCGAGGCCGGCTCCTGGTTCGAGCAGTTCGAGGGCGCGGGGCTCGACGGTGTGGTCGCCAAGCCGATGGGGTCGCGCTACGAGCCGAACGCGCGCACGATGCTGAAGATCAAGCACGAGCGGACCGCGGACGTGGTGGTCGCCGGCTACCGGCTGCACAAGACCTCGACCCCGGAGCAGCCGCTGCTGGGATCGCTGTTGCTCGGGCTGTACGACGACGCGGGCCGGTTGCAGCACGTCGGGGTCTCGGCGTCGTTCACGGCGAAACGTCGCGCGGAGCTGATCGCCGAGCTGCAGCCGCTGGTCGCGACCGACCGGGAGGAGCACCCCTGGGGCGAGTGGAGCGACTGGGCGATCGCCAACCCGGACCGGGTGCCGGGCACGCAGAGCCGGTGGAGCGCCGGCAAGGACCTGTCGTTCGTGCCGCTGCGGCCGGAGCGGGTGCTCGAGGTCGGCTACGACCACATGGAGGGCTCTCGGTTCCGGCACACCGCCCAGTTCAAGCGCTGGCGGCCGGACCGGGAGCCGGCCTCCTGTGGCTACGCACAGCTCGAGGAGCCGGTGAGCTACAACCTGGGTAAAGTCTTGAGTACAGGTCGAGGTTCGGAGGAGGACTGATGAACGAGTCAACGTACGACGTGGTTCTCCTGATCGAGCAGCCACTGTCGCGCCAGGACGCCGTACAGGTGCGTGGTCTGCACGACGAGGTCGAGGAGCACGTGCGCTACCACGTGCTGCTGCCGGTCGAGGACGCCGCGGCGCGGGTCGAGTCCGCGATGGATTCGCTGGCGGCGAGCGAGGTGCTTGCCTCCCCCGCCCTGGTGATGGACGACATGAACCTCGAGGACGTGCAGCGCGACCTGCTGGAGCGGGCGCGCGAGGAGCTGACCGGCTGCCTGAAGCGGTTGAGCGACACCGGCGCCGATGCGGTGGGCGAGATCGTCAGCGTCGACCCGATCGACGCGCTGGCCGCCAAGGTCGCCGCGGTCGACGGCCGGGAGGCGATCATCCTGACCCGTCCGCACGTCGTGTCGGAGTTCTTCCACCTCGACTGGACGTCGAGGGCCCGACGCAAGATCGGCGTCCCCGTGCTGCACCTGCTCGAGCACGAGAACTTCGACGAGCAGGCCGGCGGCGGCGAGGGCGTCAGCGGCATGTGAGGTCTCGCGGGATCGGGGTACGGTCGAGCAATGGATGACGCACGAGTGCTCGACGCCACCCGCCGGCTCGCCGACAGCCTGAAGCCCGGTGACCTGGACAAGACCCTGTCGCAGATCACGCGCGCGGCGATCGAGGTACTGCCCGACGTGGAGTACTGCAGCATCACGATCAAGCACGCCGACGGCAGCCTCGAGACCGTGGCACCGACCCACGACCTGCTCCGCGACGTCGACGCCCAGCAGTACACCTTGCAGGAGGGGCCCTGCTACGACGCGGCGACCGAAACCGTGCACGTGATCGCGCCGAACCTGGCCGCCGACGAGCGGTTCCCGCAGTACGCCGCGGTCGCGCTCGCCGCGGGGATCCGGGCCCAGGCCGGCGTCCGGCTGTTCGACGCCCCGAAGTCGCAGGGCGCGTTGAACCTCTACTCCACCAAGGCCGGGTCGTTCGCGGACATCGAGTCGCTCAGCGAGCTGTTCGCGCACCAGGCGGCGGTGGCGATCCGCTACGCCACCGAGATCACCAACCTCGCCGAAGCGGTCCGCACCCGGACGACCATCGGCCAGGCGGTCGGGATCGTCATGGAGCGCTACCAGCTCACCGACGAGCGGGCGTTCGCGTTCCTGACCCGGTTGTCCCAGCACCGCAACGTCAAGCTGCGGCTGGTCGCGCAGGAGATCGTCGCGGCCAGCGAGCACCGCGGCGACGAGGACTGAACCCCGGGAATCCCGCCAGGGTCCGTCAGCCGTTCTCCCAGTTCGCTGCGTTCTTCCGGCTCGGCTGGACCCGAGGCGGCTCTCCCGGCATCTTCGGGTAGTCCGGCGGGTAGGGCATCTCCCCCAGCCCCCGCTCCTCGTCGGCCGCATAGATCTCGAGCAGCTTCTCGAGCGAGTAGCGCCGGTCGTCGATGCTCTCGTGCAGGTCGCCGAGCTCGGCGAAGCGCTGCGGGACGGTGTGCAGGTTGAACGCCTTGGGGTCGACCGTCGGCAGCTCGTCCCAGGTGACGGGGGTCGACACCGGTGCGCCGGCGATCGGCCGCAGGCTGTAGGCGCTGGCGATCGTGCGGTCGCGTGAGTTCTGGTTGTAGTCGACGAAGATGCTCTGCCCCCGCTCCTCCTTCCACCAGTTCGTGGTGACCCCGTCGGTACGACGCTCCAGCTCGCGTCCGAACGCGATCGCCGCATGGCGGACATCGGTGAAGGTCCAGCGCGGCTCGATCCGCACGTAGATGTGCACCCCGCGGTTGCCACTGGTCTTCGGGAAGCCCGCCATGCCGAGGTCCTCGAGCAGCTCCCGTGCCGCGCCGGCGACCCGCACCGCGTCATGGAAGTCGGTTCCCGGCTGCGGGTCGAGGTCGATCCGGAGCTCGTCGGGGTGGTCCACGTCGTCGCGCCGGACCGGCCAGGGATGGAACGTCAACGTGCCCATCTGTGCGGCCCAGGCCACCACGGCCAGCTCGGTCGGGCACACCTCGTCCGCGGTGCGGCCGGACGGGAACTCGATGGTCGCGGTCTCCACGAAGGACGGCGCGCCCTTGGGCACCCGCTTCTGGTAGAACGCGTCGCCGTGGTCACCGGAGCGGGTGGACAGCTTGATGCCCTCGTAGACACCCTTCGGCCAGCGCTCCAGCGTGGTGGGCCGGTGGTCGAGCGCCCGCATGATGCCCGGCCCGACCGCCACGTAGTACTCCACGATCTGGAGCTTGGTGACCTCGGCGGTGCTCTCGGTGGCTGGGTAGATCACCCGGTCGGGGTTCGTGACCCGCACGGTCTGTCCGGCGGCGTCGATCTCGGTCGCGGGGCTGGCCATCTGGTCAATGTAGAGGGTTCCGCCCCCGAATGGCCGCGGACGCCGCGGGTAACTACATCGGAGACACAGCGGCGAACCCTCCGGAGGACACATGACTGACCCGCAGGACGACATCAAGCATGTTGCCGAGCTCGTCGACCGCGCCCGGATCGCGATGCTCACGACGATGACCCGCGAGGGCAAGCACGAGAGCAGGCCGATGGCGTTGCAGGAGGTCGAGTTCGACGGCGACCTGTGGTTCTTCGTCGACCGGAACTCCGACGTGGCCGCCGACGTGTCGGAGAACCCCCAGGTCAACGTCGCCTTCTCCAACAACAAGAACAGCGAGTGGACGTCGATCGCCGGGAGCGCCTCGGTGCTCTTCGACCGGGCCAAGGCCGAGGAGCTGTGGTCCCCGGCGATCAAGGTGTGGTTCCCCGACGGCCCCGACTCCCCCGACCTCGCGCTGCTGCGGGTGCGGGCGGAGAGCGCGCAGTACTGGGAGAGCCCGGGCGGCAAGGTCCGTCAGCTGATCGGCGCGGCCCGAGCCGTGGTGACGCGGAATCCTGACGCGTTCCCGGGAGAGACTCACGAGGTCTCCCTCTGACCTTCGCCGCACCTCGGCTTGCCGCCGCTCGGTATCGTGAAGCCATGGGTTACCAGGTCACGAAGAGCGATGAGGAATGGCGCAAGGAGCTCAGCCCCGAGGAGTACGCCGTACTCCGCCAGGCCGGCACCGAGCGTCCCTTCACCGGCGAGTACACCGACACGAAGACCACCGGCGTGTACCGCTGCCGCGCGTGCCGGGCCGAGCTGTTCCGCTCCGACACGAAGTTCGAGTCGCACTGCGGCTGGCCGTCGTTCTACGCACCGCTGGCCGAGGAGCGGGTCGAGTACATCGAGGACATCTCGATGGGCATGAAGCGGGTCGAGGTCCGCTGCGCGAGCTGCGGCTCACACCTCGGTCACGTGTTCGAGGGTGAGGGCTACGGCACCCCGACCGACCAGCGCTACTGCATCAACTCGGTCAGCCTCTCCCTCGAGCCCGTCACCGACACCCCGTAACGCCGCATCGGCAGAAGTCAGGGGAGGTCGTGGATGAGCTCGGTAGGAGTGCGCTTGCGTCCGGTGTAGAACGGCACCTCCTCGCGCACGTGCCGTCGCGTCTCCGAGCCGCGCAGGTGCCGCATCAGGTCCACGATCCGGGAGAGGTCGTCGGCCTCGAACGCCAGCATCCACTCGTAGTCACCGAGCGCGAACGACGACACCGTGTTCGCCCGGACGTCGGGGTAGTCGCGCGCCATCTTCCCGTGCTCGGCCAGCAGCCGGCGGCGCTCGGAGTCCTCGAGCAGGTACCAGTCGTAGGACCGGACGAACGGGTAGACACAGACGTACTGCCGTGACTGCTCCTCCGCGAGGAACGCCGGGATGTGGCTCTTGTTGAACTCGGCGGGCCGGTGCAGCGCCATCTGCGACCAGACCGGGTCGAGCCGGGCCCCGAACGCGGTGCGCCGGAACCGGTGGAACGCGTCCTGCAGCTCGTCGGAGGAGTCCGCGTGCCACCAGATCATCAGCTCGGCGTCGGCGCGCAGACCGGACACGTCGTAGAGGCCCCGGATCGTCACATCGGCGTCCTCGAGCTCGACGAACAGCTTCTCCACCTCGTTGGCCTCCGCGGCCCGGTCACCGTCGCCGATGACGTCGCGCAGGTGGAAGACCGACCACATCGTGTAACGGATCCGGTCGTTCAGGTCGCGGGCGCGCTTGCCTTTGTTCGGGCCACGTCCGTGGGCGGACCTGGCCGGGTTCGCAGCTTCAGTCATGAGCTCATTCTCCCTCGCAGCAACTAGTGGTCAGCGTTCGGGTCGGCGCTCGGCGAGCGCGTCGAGGACCTGGGTTACCGCGAGGTCCGCCGAGGCGATGCAGGCCGGGATCCCGAGCCCGTCGTACGCGGCGCCGCACACCGCGAGACCGGGCTGCTTCGCGACCGTCGCGCGCACCTGGGCGACCCGGTCGAGGTGGCCGACGGCGTACTGCGGCAGCGCGCCTCCCCACCGCTGCACGTGCCAGTCGACCGGTCGCACGGACAGCCCCACTGCCGCGGACAGGTCGGCCAGCGCCACCTCCGCCAGCTCGGCGTCGTCGGCCTGCAGCGTCCGCTCCTCGCGGTGCCGGCCGACCGAGCAGCGCATCACCAGCACGTCCTCGCCGTCGAGCGCACCGTGGCCGGCCTCGCTCACCCAGTCCCACTTCGCGAACGAGTACGTCGCCGCCTTGACCGTCCGTCCGTCCACCGGCGGCACCAGGAACCCGGAGCCGTTCGTCCCGGGGAAGTCGCGGCGCCGGAACGCGAACGTGATGATCGCCATCGACGCGTACTCCACCCGCGCCAGCTCCAACGCCGCGTCCGGCGCCACGTCACTGAGCAGCCGTGCGGTCGGCCGGGCGGGCGTGGCCAGCACCACCGCGTCCGCCTCCACCACCTCCGCGTCGCGGGTCGAGCCCACCACGAGGTTCCACCCGCCGCCCGACCTGCGGGCCAGGTCGCGCACGGTGGCGCTGGTGCGTACGTCGAAGCCGGCGGAGTCGACCACGGCGGCGGGGAGCCGGCCGAGCCCGCCGACCAGCCCCGCGAACACGGGTACGTCGGACGTGGCGCTCGTGGCTGCCGCCGCCGCTCGCAGCATCGACCGGTCGCGTTCGAGCAGGGCCACCACCTGGGGCACCGCTGCGCGCGCGGAGATCTCGCGGGCATGACCGGCGTACACCCCGCCGAGCAAAGGCTCCACCAGCCGGTCGACGACCTCCCGGCCGAAACGTTCCTCGATCAGCCAGCCGACACTGACGTCCTGCTCCCCGATCCGGGTGGCCGGAAGGACCGCGTCCAGGGCCGCGCGCGCGAGGCCGGCCTTGGAGACGATCCCGCTCTCGGCGAGTGCACGCGCGTCGGTGGGGACACCCATCAACGTGCGCGGCATCGGCCGCATCTCGTTGCGCGACCACACATTGGCCGACGTCGCGGCCGGATGCACGAGTGACTCGGCGAGTCCGGCTCGACGGGCCAGCCCGGTTGCCTCGGGGCGCCGGTTGAGCATGGCCTCCGCGCCGACGTCGACGCTGATCCCGGCGACCTCACCGAGCGCGAGCTTGCCGCCGATCGCGGGTGCCGCTTCGAGCACGGTGACCTCGAGGTCGGGGGCGTGCTGTTTCAGTGCCGCCGCCGCCGACAGGCCCGAGATGCCGCCGCCGACCACGACGACGCGCGCCGGCTGCTCGGCGCGGGAGGTGGAGGTCACGGATAACAGATTGGCAAACGACACCGGCTTTCACCACCTGAACGGAACCAGGGCCGGGTCGGCTGCGTCACACCGGCATGACACGCACACGCACCCGCCGACTCGCCGCAGCGCTGACAGCTGCGCTTCTCCTGGCCCTCGGCGCGACCGCGTGCAGTGGCGGCGGCGGGTCGGGCACGGCCTCGGACGAGTCGGCGGGCGGCTCCATGGCTCCCGGCGCGGATGAAGGCCTGGACGCCGCCACCCGCGACAGCGACGGGTCCGCGAACCCGAACGGGGTGAACCGTGCCGCCGTGCAGACCCGCGCGGTGATCAAGACCGGTCAGGTCGCGGTCACCAGCGAGGACCTCGACGCGGTCCGGGTGGAGGTCGACCAGCTGCTGTTCGGCCTCGACGGCAGCATCGACCGCGAGGAGACCTCGCACGACGACAAGGGCTCGATCGACCGGTCGACGCTGGTCCTGCGGATACCGGTCGCCAACTTCGGTGCCGCGATGGACGCCCTCCAGAAGCTCGGCAAGGTGGAGACGTCGGACACGAAGTCGAAGGACGTCACCACCGAGGTGATCGACACCGCGGAGCGGGTGGAGACCATCCAGAACAGCCTCGACCGGTTGCAGCGTTTCCAGCAGCAGGCCGAGGACATCGACGACCTGATCCGGTTCGAGGACCAGATCACCGAACGGGAGTCCGAGCTCCGCTCGCTGCAGGCGCAGCAGGCCTACCTGGCCGACCAGACCTCGATGTCGACGATCACGCTCTTCCTCTCCACACCCGAGACGTTCGTCGCACCTCCCGACGCGCTCGAGGACGCCGGGTTCCTCTCCGGCCTGAAGAGCGGATGGAACGCCCTCAAGGACTTCGTGGTGGTCGGTCTCACCGTGCTCGGTGCCGCCCTCCCGTTCGCGGTCGCAGCCACCCTCATCGGCGTACCCACCTGGCTGCTGGTCCGCGCGCTTGCCCGCCGCCGCGAGGTCGCTCCCGCCCCGCCAGCCGAACCCGACCCCAGCTGAGGGGTCAGCGCGCGGAGCGCTCGTGCACGAAGTCGGTCAACCGGGCCAGCTGGTCCGGGTCGGTCGACGGCAGCACGCCGTGGCCGAGGTTGAAGATGTGGCCCGGCGCGGCGGCACCCTGCGCGAGCACGTCCGCGGCGCGGTCGAGCATCACCTCGGTCGGCGCGAACACCAAGGACGGGTCCAGGTTGCCCTGCACGGCACGGCCGCCCACCCGGCGTACCCCCTCGTCCAACGGCACCCGCCAGTCCACGCCGACCACGTCGGCGCCGGCGGAACCCATCAGCCCGAGCAGCTCACCGGTGCCGACCCCGAAGTGGATCCGGGGCACCCCGAGCTCGCCGGCCGCGGCCAACACCGTGGTCGAGTAGGGCAGCACGTACCGCTCGTAGTCGGCAGGCGACATCGCGCCGGCCCAGGAGTCGAAGAGCTGTACGGCGGACGCGCCGGCCTCGACCTGCACCGCGAGATAGGCAGCCGAGATGTCCGAGATCTTGCGCATCAGCGCGTCCCACACGTCGGGGGCGCCGAACATCATCGCCTTGGTCTTCGCGTGCTCCTTCGACGGCCCGCCCTCGACCAGGTAGGACGCGACGGTGAACGGGGCCCCGGCGAACCCGATCAACGGCGTCGCGCCGAGCTCGGCGACCAGCGTCCGCACCGACTCCGTGATGAAGGGGACGTGCTCGGGCGTCAGCGACGGGATCGCGGCCACGTCTTCCAGGGTGGCGACCGGATGGGCGACCACCGGGCCCACGCCCGGCACGATGTCGAGGTCGACGCCGACGGCCTTGAGCGGCAGCACGATGTCGGAGAAGAAGATCGCCGCGTCGACGCCGTAGCGGCGCACCGGCTGGAGGGTGATCTCGACGACCATCTCCGGGCGCATGCAGGAGTCGAGCATCGCGACGCCCTCGCGGAGCTTGCGGTACTCCGGCAGGGACCGCCCGGCCTGGCGCATGAACCACACCGGGGTGTGCGGCACCTCCTCGCCGCGGGCGGCGCGCAGGAGGGCGGAGTCGTGGACGGCTGGGTCGGTCGTGGAGGCTGCTGGCACCCGCCGATCTTCCCAGGTCAGGCGGAGTGTCGGGGCGCCGGTCCCGGAAAACCGGCTTAGGCTGACGTCATGGCCGCGCGACAAGAGCCCCAGGTCGGGGCACCAGCGACTCCGGAGGAGTTCCGGCTCGCCGTCGAGCAGATGCGAGCGGCGCGGCTGCGCCCGGAGATCTTCTGCGAGGAGATGCCCGCCCCCCAGCGGATCGCCCCGTTCGCCTCGGCGCTGTCCGCGGACGTCACCGTCGACGGAGACGACGTCGGCACCGGCCGCATCGTGCTGCTCCACGACCCCGCCGGCAACGACGCCTGGGAGGGCACCTTCCGGTGCGTCGCCTACGCTCGTGCGGAGATCGAGCCCGAGATGGCCAACGACCCGTTGCTCGGTGAGGTCGGCTGGTCCTGGCTGACCGACGCCCTCGAGGCGCACGGCGCGGAGTTCGCCGCACCGTCCGGGACGGTCACCAAGGTGTCCTCCGAGAGCTTCGGGTCGATGGCCGACGAGGACGCCACCGCCCAGCTCGAGATCCGGGCGTCGTGGACCCCCGTCGGACCCATCGCCGACCACGTCGAGGCCTGGGGTGAGCTGCTGTGCACCGCGGCGGGTCTGCCACCGGTGCCCGAGGGTGTCGCGCCGATGCCTAGCCGACGAGGACAGCGCGGCCCGGCCTGATGCCCCAGCCCGACAACGCGAGCCCCGAACAGCCCACCAGCCAGGACCCCCGGGAGCCCGGGGAGCAGGCCGGACCACCCGTGGAGGAGCCCCCCAAGGCCCCACTTCTCGCGCTGAGGGACGGACTGCCGCCGGTGATCGACACTGACGAGGCGCTCGCGGACGCGGTCGAGCTGTTCCGCAACGGCACCGGCCCGATCGCCATCGACGCCGAACGCGCGTCCGGCTACCGCTACTCCGCCCGTGCCTACCTGATCCAGCTGCGCCGGGAGGGCGCCGGCTCCGCGCTGGTCGACCCGATCGCGTTCGACGACCTGCAGGCGCTCGACGCGGCCCTCGGCGACGCGGAGTGGATCCTGCACGCGGCCACCCAGGACCTGCCCTGCCTGACCGAGCTCGGGCTGCGCCCCACCACGCTGTTCGACACCGAGCTCGCCGGCCGGCTGCTCGGCTATCCCCGGGTCGGGCTGGCCACCCTCGTCGAGACCATCGTCGGCCGGCGGATGCGCAAGGAGCACTCGGCCGTCGACTGGTCCACCCGCCCGCTGCCCGAGCCGTGGCTGGAGTACGCCGCCCTCGACGTCGAGGTGCTGCTCGAGCTGCGCGCGGCGCTCGCCGCGGAGCTCGAGGAGACCGGCAAGGCCGACTGGGCCCGGCAGGAGTTCGCGCACCTGGTCAGCGCACCCCCGTCCGGCCCCCGCCAGGACCCGTGGCGGCGCACCTCCGGCATGCACCGCGCCCGCGGCCGCCGGGCGATGGCCGCGGTCCGGGAGCTGTGGCAGACCCGGGACGCGATCGCCTCGCAGCGCGACATCACCCCCGGCCGGATCATTCCCGACTCGGCGATCGTCGAGGCCGCCAACGCACTGCCCCGTGACAAGGCCACCCTGCTCGGGCTGAGGGGATTCCGCGGCCGCGGCGCCGAGCGGTACGCCCCGCAGTGGCTCGACGCGCTACGTGCCGCCCGGGAGCTGCCCGAGAGCGAGCTGCCGCCGCTGACCGCCCGGTACGACGGTCCGCCGCCGCCTCGTTCGTGGGCGGACAAGGACCCGGTGGCGGCGGCGCGACTGAGCCTGGCCCGGGCGGACCTCGGCGTGCTCGCCACAGACCTGAACCTGCCGGTGGAGAACCTGCTCACCCCCGACTACGTGCGGAGGCTGATGTGGGAGGCGCCGGAGGCCGAGGACGAGGACGCGCTCGTCGAGCGGGTGGCCGACCGGCTGCGCCGGCTCGGTGCACGTGAGTGGCAGATCGGGCTGACCGGCCGCATCCTGGCCGAGGCGATCGTCAAAGGCCGGGAGAAGGCCGAACAGGTCGACGAGCAGGAGCTGGAGCTGCCCGACGACGAGTGAGGGTCACTCCCCCTCCTCGACCGGAGGCACCTCGGGGGCGAGCACCGACTGCGAGGCCACGTCGATCTCCTCGAGCAGCACCTCCAGGTCACCGATCAACGGGGCGTAGAACATCCGCTCCAGGAACGGTCTGGTCTCCACGAGCACCTCCGGCCATTCCCTGACGAACGGCGTGGGCTCGGCCCGGCGTACGCCCTCGTTGTAGACGAACGAGTTCTCCGGCTGCTGGCCCGGCTGGGTGAAGGCCGGTGAGTGCGCGACCTGGAGGTTCGCCGGCACCGTGTAGCCGGCGATGGTGGTGATCGTGGCTCCCTCGCGACTCACCGCGAACGCGAGGAAGTCGGCGGCGGCCTGGAGCTGCTTGGTGTCGGCCGAGATGCAGTAGCCGCTCATCTGGGTGATGGTGCGGTAGGGGCCGAGACTCGGCAGCGGCATCACCTCGAAGTCGAGCCCTTCGGCCTCCCGCAGCTGCGGGACGAGCGCGCGGGTTCCGAGCAGCATGCCGATCCGTCCCCGCTTGAACAGGTCGACGGCGTCCTGACGCTTGAGCTCGGCCCGGGTCGGCGTGACCAGCGGGTCCCGGATCAGCGTGAGCACCTGCTCGATCGCCTCCCGGCTGGCCTCCTCGCTCAAGGTCAGCGTGGTCGGCGCGGTCAGGTCGTCGACCAGGTCACCGCCACCGGACCAGATGAACGGGGCCAGCTCCTCGAGCTTCGGGGCGATGTAGACGCCCTTGGTCCGGCCGCGCGACATCTGCCGGGCCGCCTGCGCGAACTCCTCCCAGGTCCAGCCGTCCTCGGCGGTCGGCGCGTCGTCAGGGTCCTCGGCGAGCGTGCGCAGGTTGAGCAGGTCCTGGTTGTAGTAGACGACCAGCGGCGACACGTCGTGCGGCATGCACTGCAGCGACGAGTCCGCGCTGAACGCCTCGAGGGCGTCGCGCTGGTAGCCGTCGCCGAAGTCGATGCGGCGCTCCTCGAGCAGCGCGTCGACCGGCTGGATCCGTTCCTCCTGCATCAGCGAGGGCAGCGCGTCGTGCTCCATCAGGAACACGTCGGGCGGGTCACCCCGCTCGGACTTGCGCTCCAGGTTCGCCATCGCCGCGGCGGCATCGGGTGCACGTTCCAGGGTGATCGTGACGTTCGGGTTGTTCTTCGTGAACGCAGCCGCCATGTCGGCGTACGACTCCAGCTGCTGCTCGGTGCCGTAGACGCCGAAGTCGAGGGACACCGGCTCGCTGCCGGCCGCGGTCGACAGCGAGACCGACGGGCTGGGCGGCGAGGCCGGGTCCGGGCCGCCGCCGGAGGTGCAGCCGGCCGCCACCGTGCACAGGGTGGCCACCGTGGCGGCACCGACCAGCCTGCGCACCGAAGACACCTGCTCACTCCCACTCGAACCGGGGCCGATGGCCTCTGGACGTCACGTCGAACGTTGACACCGTATCGGGACACGCCAAGGAATCCGGCGCGCATGTGTGTGGCGTTGCCCCCACCGACCCCTAGGGTTGAGCCGGAAAACGGACCGACACGTTCCCGTGTCCGCATCGCACTCGCTCGGGACAGATAGGAAACCCCAGATGATGGCTCGCCGTCGCCCCAGGCTGCTCGCCGCGGGTCTCGCCGCACTCGCGCTCACCGTCGGCCTCGCCGGATGCGGCGCGGAGGACGACCCGGAGCTCACCGGCAGCGACACGCCCGCGAGCAGCAGGCCGACGACTGCGGAGCCGGAGCCGTCCGAGACCGCCTCGCCGACCCTGAGCCCCACACCGTCGCCATCGCCGTCGCCGTCGACCAGCCCAGAGGAGACG
>JAICRS010000220.1 GCA_025966335.1 Nocardioidaceae bacterium | reverse complement strand
GCAGCTCGAGCAGGTGATGGCCCGGGTCGCCGGCTTCGGTGGTCTCCTGCTGGTGCACGCCGAGGACCCCGACGCGGTCCGCCCGGTGCCGGCCGGCACCAGCTACCGCGGCTTCCTCGACTCGCGCCCGGACTCCGCGGAAGTCTCCGCGGTGGAGACCGTGATCGAGACGGCCCGCCGCACCGGTTGCCGCGTGCACATCGTGCACCTCTCCAGCGCCCGATCCCTGCCGCTGCTCCAGGCGGCGCGGGCCGAGGGCCTGCCGGTGACCGCGGAGACCTGCCCGCACTACCTCACCCTCGCCGCGGAGCACATCGCCGCGGGGGCCACCGCGTTCAAGTGCTGCCCGCCGATCCGCGACGAGAACAACCGGCGCGGACTGTGGGAGGGGCTGGCGGCGCGGACCATCGACATGGTGGTCTCCGACCACTCGCCGTGCACCGCGGACCTCAAGTGCCTCGACACCGGCCGGTTCGACGAGGCCTGGGGCGGGATCAGCTCGCTGCAGATCGGGTTGCCGGTGCTGTGGACCGAGGCGAGCGCCCGCGGTCACACGCTCGTCGACGTCGCCCGCTGGATGGCCGGCGCGCCGGCGGCCCGGGCCGGTCTCGGTCGCAAGGGCTGGATCGGGCTCGGCGGCGCCGCGGACTTCTGCGTGGTGGCTCCCGACGAGACCTTCGTGGTGGACGCGGCGGCGCTCCAGCACAGGAACCCGGTCACGCCGTACGCCGGCCACCGGTTGCGCGGAGTGGTCCGCGAGACGTGGCTCGCCGGCCACCGGATCGACCCGAGCGAGCCGGCTCGCGGACGCCTGCTGAGACGAGGAGGACCATGAGCGCGACATCCGGATTCACCGAGCTGCCCGACCTGGCGTCACGAGCGCTGGGCGGCAGCGTGGTGCACGCGAACGACGAGCTGTTCGCGGCCCGGGAGAACCTGATCAAGCCGTTGCCGGCGGTCTTCGACCCGGCCGAGTTCGGCCCGCGCGGCAAGGTGTACGACGGGTGGGAGACCCGTCGCAGGCGCGAACCGGGCAACGACCACGCGGTCGTCCGGCTGGGGGTGCCCGGCGTGGTGCACGGGGTGGTCGTCGACACCGCCTGGTTCACCGGCAACCACCCACCCGAGGTCTCGGTCGAAGCTGCCGCGTTCGACGGACACCCCTCGGTCGAGGAGGTCCTGGACGGCACCTGGACGACGCTGGTCCCGAGGTCGCCGGTGAAGGGGGACAGTGCGAACGCGTTCCCGGTCGAGGACCCGCACCGGTTCACCCACGTCCGGCTCACGATCTACCCCGACGGCGGCGTCGCCCGGTTCCGGGTGCACGGCGAACCGGTGCCCGACCCGGGCCTGCTCACCGGCACGGTCGACCTGGCCGCGCTGGAGAACGGCGGCGACGTGGTCGCCTGCTCGGACATGTTCTACAGCTCCGCACGCAACCTGCTGCTGCCGGGCCGGGCACGGCACATGGGGGAGGGCTGGGAGAACGCGCGGCGCCGCGACGACGGGAACGACTTCGTCACCGTCCGGCTGGCCGGCGCGGGAGTCGTACGGCGGGTCGTCGTGGACACCTCCTGCTTCGTCGGCAACGCCCCGGGCTGGGTGCGGGTGGCGGGTCTGCGCTCCGACGGGGACGGCGCCGACTGGGTCGAGCTGGTGCCTCGCACCCGGGTACAACCAGACCTGCGCCACCACTTCCCGGTCGTCGCGGATGAGCCGGTGAACCAGGTCCGGCTCGACGTCTACCCCGACGGCGGGCTGTCCCGGCTGCGCGTGCACGGCGAGCTGACCGGGGAGGCGATGACCGCGCTGCAGGACCGGTTCCGGGCGACTCGCCCGCGCTAGCAAACCGCTGCGCCGCCCGACCGGGGTGGTGTACACCTTGTGCCAAGGAGGGCTGATGCAGCAACCGCACAGCGAGGTGACCGGGCCGTCGGTCGCGTGGCTCGACGAGCTCGAGGACGCCCGCGCCGTCGCCGAGCTGCGCACCTGTTGTGCCGCCGAGGAGTGGGTGCAGACGATGCTCGCGCACCGCCCGTTCGGCACGCTCGACCGGCTCCTCGACGCCGGTGAGGCCGCGGTGATGGCGATGGACGACGACGCCCTCCAGCAGGCACTCGACGCGCATCCGCGGATCGGGGAACGCCGGCTCGGCGTCGGCCGCGAGGACGCCTGGTCGCGCACCGAGCAGGCCGGAGCCCTCACCGCCGACGACGACCTGCAGGCGCGCCTCGCCGAGGGCAACCGGGCCTACGAGGAGCGGTTCGGACACGTCTTCCTGATCCGGGCCGCGGGCCGGTCCGCGCAGGAGATGTACGACGCGCTGCAGGCACGTCTTGCCCACGACGAGACGACCGAGCGCTCCGTCGTACGCGACGAGCTTGCCGAGATCGTCCGCCTCCGGCTGGTGAAGCTGGTGAGCGCGTGACCCTGTCCAGCCACGTCCTCGACAGCGTCCGCGGGGTTCCTGCGAGCGGGGTGCGGGTGCGCTGGGAGCGGCTGGACACGGACACGTGGCAGCGGGTCGCGGAGGCGATGACCGACGACGACGGCCGGGTCACCGAGTGGCCCGATGACGTGCGGCTCGACCGTGGCACGCACCGGCTGGTGTTCGGCACCGGCGACTACTTCGACGGCCAGGGCCGCGCGACGTTCTACCCGGAGGTGGTGGTCGTCTTCGTGGTCACCGACGACGAACGGCACCACCACGTGCCGCTGCTGCTCGGGCCGTACTCCTACACGACCTACCGGGGGAGCTGACATGGGCGTGGTGCTCGGGGACAACCAGTACGGCAAGGCGCAGATCCGGCTGATGAAGGTGGACCGGGACGCCGCGAGCCATGTGCTGCACGACCTGAACGTGAGCGTGACACTGGCCGGTGACCTGGCCGCGACGCACCTCGACGGCGACAACGCGGGTGTGCTGCCCACGGACAGTCAGAAGAACACCGTCTACGCGTTCGCCCGCGAGCACGGGGTCGGCGAGATCGAGGACTTCGCGCTGCGGCTCGCGCGGCACTTCGTCGACGCGCAGCCGACCATTCACCGCGCGCGGGTGCACGTCGAGGAGTCCCCCTGGCAGCGCGTCACCCTCGCCGGCCGGCCGGCGCCACACTCGTTCACCCAGACCGGTGCCGAGGGGAGAACGACGACGGTGACGTACGACGGACGTGGCGAATGGGTCCGGTCCGGGATCACCGACCTGGTCCTGCTCAGCTCGACCGACTCGGAGTTCACCGGCTTCCTGCGCGACCGGTACACCACCCTCGCCGAGGCGGACGACCGGATCCTGTGCACCTCGGTGAACGCGCAGTGGCGGCACGGCTCGACCGAGGTGGACTGGGCGAAGTCGTTCGAGACCGCGCGCACCGCCGTGGTCGAGGCGTTCGCCGACACCTACAGCAGGTCCTTGCAGCAGACCCTCTACGCGATGGGCGAGCGGCTGCTCGAGGCGTGTGAGGGAGTGGCCGAGGTGCGGCTGTCGCTGCCGAACCGGCACCACTTCCTGGTCGACCTGTCGCCGTTCGGGCTGGACAACCCCGGTGAGGTGTTCCACGTCGACGACCGGCCCTACGGCCTGATCGAGGGCACCCTGCTGCGCGACGACGCGACCGCCGCCCCCGAGGCCTGGTAGGCAGCGATGGAGATGGTGCAGCCCACCACCTGGGCCGACGCGCTCGCGGCCAAGGCCGCCGACCCGGAGCTGCTGCCGATCGCCGGAGGCACCGACGTGATGGTGGAGATGAACTTCGACCGCCGCCGGCCGACCGGGCTGCTGGACCTGACCCGGGTCGACGAGCTCCGCATCTGGTCGGTCGACTCGGGGACGGTGGCGCTGGGCGCGGGCGTCACCTACGCCGAGGTGATCGCCGACCTGGGACAGCTCCTGCCCGGGCTGGCGATGGCCTCCCGCACGGTCGGGTCGCCGCAGATCCGCAATCGCGGCACCGTCGGTGGGAACCTCGGCTCGGCCTCCCCGGCCGGTGACGCGCACCCGCCGCTGCTCGCGTCCCGCGCCGTCGTCGAGGTGGCCTCCGTGCGCGGCAGTCGGCGGATCCCGGTGCACGAGTTCTTCACCGGCGTGAAGCGCAGCGCCCTGGAGCCCGACGAGCTGATCCGCGCCGTGCACGTGCCCGCCGCGACGGGACCGGAGCAGTTCTCCAAGATCGGCACCCGCAACGCGATGGTGATCGCGGTGACCTCCTTCGCATTGGCGCTGGACCCTTCGGAGCGGCGGGTGGGGACCGGCGTGGGCTCGGCCGCCCCGACACCGCGTCGCGCCCTCGAGGCCGAGGAGTACCTCGCGGACGCGCTCGAGACGGCCGGCTGCTGGGAGTCGCGGGAACATCCGGCCACGTCCGTCGTACGCCGGTTCGGGGAGCTCGTCGCGGAAGCGGCCAGCCCGATCGACGACGTACGCGGCACCGCCGACTACCGACGGCACGCGCTCGCGGTGATGGCCCGGCGCACGCTGACCTGGGCGTGGGACGAGCTCCGGGACGACGACCAGGAGGTCGCGGGATGAGGATGAGCTGCCGGGTCAACGGCGAGACGCGCACCGCCGACGACGTGTGGCCGGGGGAGAGCCTGCTCTACGTGCTGCGGGAACGGCTGGGCCTGCCGGGTGCCAAGAACGCTTGTGAACAAGGGGAATGCGGGTCGTGCACCGTCTACCTCGATGGGGTGCCGGTGTGCTCCTGCCTGGTCGCCGCGGGCCAGGCCGAGGGGCGCGAGGTGGTCACCGTCGAGGGACTGGCGGAGGGCGAGCGGCTCGACCCGGTGCAGGAGGCGTTCGTGACCGCGGGCGCGGTGCAGTGCGGGTTCTGCACGCCCGGCCTCGTGGTCGCCGCACACGACCTCCTGCAACGTGACCCCGACCCGACCGACGCCGACATCCGCGAGGCGCTGGCCGGGAACCTGTGCCGGTGCACGGGCTACGAGAAGATCCTCGACGCGGTCCGGCTCGCCGCCGACTTGTCAGGGCGTGCGACCGCCCGGGCGGACACAGGGCCTGACAACTCGACGGGTTCGGCATGAGGACGCTGATCCGCGGCTGCGCGGTCGCCACCGTCGACGCGGCGGGCAGCGAGTACGTCGACGGGCACGTCGTCGTGGACGGCAACCGGATCGTCGCCGTGGGCCCGGGAGCGGCGGTCGACGTGGAGGTGGACCGGGTCGTCGACGGGACCG
>JAICRS010000154.1 GCA_025966335.1 Nocardioidaceae bacterium | reverse complement strand
TGAAGCCGACGGTGCCGGCAGAGGCCCACGAGATCACCGCACCCGAGGGGTCGGTGATGGTGACGATGGTGTTGTTGAACGTGCTCTTGATGTGGGCCTCGCCCACGGCGACGTTCTTCTTCTCCTTGCGGCGCACCTTCTTGGCGCCGGCCTGACGGCTCTTGGGAGGCATACGGTTCCTACTCCTACGAAATTGGGCTGGTCTGGGGTGATCGAGCTCAGTGAGACGCAGTGCTGTGACACGCGTCGATCACGGTGCCGACTACTTGGCCTTCTTCTTGCCGGCGACGGTGCGCTTGGGACCCTTGCGGGTACGCGCGTTGGTCTTGGTGCGCTGACCGCGGACCGGGAGGCCCTGACGGTGGCGGCGACCCTGGTAGCTGCCGATCTCGATCTTGCGACGGATGTCGGCCTGGACCTCGCGACGGAGGTCACCCTCGATCTTGAAGTTGGACTCGATCTCGTCGCGGAGCCTGACCAGCTCCTCGTCACCCAGCTGGTGGACGCGGAGGTCCGGGCTGACGCCGGTGGCCTTCAGCACCTGCTGGGCGCGGGTACGGCCGATGCCGTAGATGTAGGTGAGTGCGATCTCGATGCGCTTGTCGCGCGGGAGGTCCACACCAACGAGGCGTGCCATGTGGTGGCCCTTTCGGTTGTTCGCCAGTGGTTTCTGGTCGTGTCGCGCCCCCCGCCCGCCTCGGGCTGGGGCTCCGGCCACTGATCCGGAGGTGGTTCGCCGTCCTCGTCGAGGACGACTAAGCGATCACGTTGAAGTGGTGTTCAGTTGTGAAGCTGGGTAGCGACTAGCCCTGGCGCTGCTTGTGGCGCGGGTTCTCGCAGATCACCATGACGCGGCCGTGGCGACGGATCACCTTGCACTTGTCACAGATCTTCTTGACGCTCGGGTTGACCTTCACGAGGGAGGTCCTCTCAGAATCGGCTGTCGGTTACTTGTAGCGGTAGACGATCCGACCCCGGGTGAGGTCGTAGGGAGAGAGCTCCACCACCACGCGGTCCTCGGGGAGGATCCGGATGTAGTGCTGGCGCATCTTGCCGCTGATGTGGGCGAGAACCTTGTGCCCGTTGCTGAGCTCCACACGGAACATCGCATTGGGGAGGGCCTCCACGACGGTGCCCTCGATCTCGATCACGCCTTCCTTCTTCGGCATGTCCTCCGCAATCTGTTGGGGTACGTTCGGTCGTCTTCCGGTCGGTCCGGGAACCGCCCCGGTCCCTCGTCAGAGGGTCCGGGTGGACCTCGTGGAGGTGCTGCGTCCCCTCATCCGGGGCGCACGGCGAACTCTCCTGTTCGGAGAGGTCGGAGGCGCTCGGACAGCCGCGAGGCACGACGAAGCACGACCCACGTTGGGCCGACACGCGAGTCTAGCCCCGCGGCGGTCGAGAGCCCAATTCTGCCCGTGGGCCTCTCACTGGGTCCGGCGGAACGTGGTGAGGCTCAGGGCGGCGCGGATCCGCTGCCAGCGGCCGACGGAGGCCGACATGGCGGCCCGTTCGTGGTCGACCTCGCGCCAGTACGCCTCGGCGTCGCGGGGGCGGGGCACCCGCGGGCCGAACACGTGGCTGTCGGCGCGGTGGGCGAGGGTCCGGGCACCGGGCGAGACGATCTCGGCGGACTGCTCGCGCCGGGTCACCCCGAACCCGACCGGGATGGGCTGGCCCAGGTCGCGGGCGTGGTCGACCAGCTCCCGCCAGGCGCCGACGAACCGCGCGGAGACCTTGGTCCGGGTACGGCGTCGCCGGCGGCGCAGCAGCTTCGCCACGACGACCGACGAGAGCAGGATGACCAGGGCGAGCAGCGGTGCGGCGACGTAGCGGATCGCGCGGCCCAGCCACTGCGCCACCGGCCCGGCCACCTCGTCGGTGGCCTGCTTCGCGGTCGACCTGTTCTTGCGCACCCTCATGTCGGCGTCGTTCTGCTCGCCGGCGGTCGACGGCGGCGGGATGGGCGCCGGTGGCGGCACGACGCTGCCGCTGAGCTGCTGCGGGCGAATCGTCTGCTGCTCGGCCGGCCGGTCGTCGTCCATGAACAGCTCGGTGGGCAGCGTCCGCCAGCTCCCGTCGGCCACCTGCAGCTCGACCCACGCGTGCACGTCGGCGCCGGTGACCGTACCCCCGTCGGGGACGATCGCCCCCAGCACCACGCGGGCCGGGACGCCGATCCGGTTGGCGAGGAGCGCCATCCACGCGGCGTACTGCTCGTCGTTTCCCACGACGAACGGCGAGTTCACGCCGCCGGTGTCGTCGGTGAGGCGGTAGCGGTTGTGGCCGGCGTGGTAGATCTTCTCGCTCTCGATGACGCCGTCGGAGTACTTGCCCTCGGACTTGAGGTGCCGGGCGATCGCGAGCACTCGGCGCATCGGCTGGCGCTCGCCCTCCGACCACTGCACCGCCTGTGTGTCCAGGAAGCCGGCCGCCTCGGCCGCCGCGCCGACGTTGCTGGACGGCGCCGACTCGGGAGTGAGGTCGTCCCGGGGCGACACCGCCGTGAAGGTGTACACGTCTCCGGGGTGCACGCCGGCCGGGACGACGGCCGAGGACGTCCCCAGGTTGTAGCGGAACGACTCCGAGAGCGCCTCCTGGTCCTCCGACAGGAACCGCAGGCTCTGGAGGGCGCCCACGGTCGGCAGCCACACGCCGCTCCAGCCCGGGCCGATCGTCACCCGCGCGTCCACCCCGGTGCCCTCGACCGGGTTGTCGATCACGCTGGAGACACGTTGGTACGTGTCGTTCTCGGCGCCGGGCTGCGCGTTGTTGCTGGCTCCCCACACGACTCCGTCGTAGCGGTCGAGCACCGCCAGGCGCACGCGGGCTCCGGACGGCACTCCCTCGATGGTGAAGAGGGTGGTGTCGTGCAGGTTGAGCGCGCTCTTCTTGCCCTTCGGCAGCTCGACGTAGCGGCGGAAGGACGCCAGCGGCGAGGGGTACTGCCCCACGTCGAAGGGTGGGTCCACCTGGCTGCGCAGGATCACCCGGTCCTCGTCGCCACCGGACGCCCAGGTGCCGACCGGCAGGGCCAGGAGCCCGGCGACGCCCACCAGCGCCGCACCCGTGCCGATCCTGACCAGCTGGCCCTGGGTGCTCTTCACCGGTGTCGACGCCCGCCCGTAGCGCAGGCCGAGCCAGGCCAGCGCCAGCACCGCGAACACGCCGCCCTGGAGCCACAGCGACTCGGGCCGTCCGACGCCGAGCAGGATGACCAGCGCGAGCAGCGCCAGTGGCGGCAGCAGCGGCAGCGGCGCGGCGACCAGGGTCCGCCGGGTGCGGACGAGGCTCAGCACCAAGGCCAGCAGCCCGGTGACCAGTCCCAGCAACCAGGGCAGCGCGAGCAGCCGCGACTCCCCGTCCACCGGCGGCAGGGTGGTCAACAGGTCCTTCCAGCCGAACAGGGCCTCGTCGACCAGTACCCGCCAGCTGTCCGGGCCCGGGGCCGCGAGTCCCTGCGAGCGCAGGGTCAGGACGGGACCGAGAAGGAAGTACCAGACCACCACAAGCAGCGCCGCGACCGCGCTCGGCCAGCGCAGCATCACCACGACCACGACGGTCGTGAGCACGGCGAGCAAGGCACCGAGCATCCCGATCCACCAGAACTCGGACTCGGTGAACGTCGACCCGAGACCGGCCAGGGCGGCCCCGGTCAGCGCGAGCACGAACGCGGCGTCGATGCCGACCCAGCGGGCCTGGCTCAGGGTCAGCCGACGGAAGTACCTCATCCCCGGCTCACCTCTGCGACCACCGCAGGAGGGCGCCGAGGTCGGCCTTGTCGGCCACCTGGACCACGACGAAACCGCCCGTCTCGGTGACCCGGCTGGGCGCGGACGGGTCGACGATCAGGGCGTAGCGACGTACCTCGGGCGGGAAGGCCGTCACCGCGCGCTGGAAGTTCTCGAAGTCGCTCGCGGCGCCGCCGACCAGGAACAGCAGGCTGGTGTCGGGGGAGACCACGGCGGCTCGGTGTGCCGAGCTCACCAGGCCGACGCTGCCGAACTCGGCGCGGCAGACGGAGTCGAGGGCGAGGTGGCCGGTCACCCCCGACGAGGCGCTGGTCCCGCAGACGAACGACGTGTCGAACTCGTCGAGGGTCGCGCGGACGAGGATCGACGCGGCGACCGACATGGCGGTCTCGAAGTCCTGCGCGTCCGACCACACGCCAGGGGTGTCGTCGACGACCACGGTGACGTGGCTGCGACGCGTGTCGAGGTACTGCCGGACGAGCAACCGCGTGTCGTCGGAGGCCGCCATCGCCTTCGCCGACGACCGCCAGTGCACGTGCCGCAGGTCGTCACCGGGCACGTACTCGCGCAGCGCGTGGAAGGCCAGGTCGCTGTGGGACACCGCGTCGGTCGAGACTCCTTCGAGGTCGCGGAGCAGGCCGGCGCCGAGCGAGTCCATCGGCACCATCGGCGGGCGGACCAGGATCTCCACCACGTCGGTCCACTCGACGTCGCGCGAGAGCATCGCCAACGGGTCGCCGCGCCGCGTGGAGGCCGGCCCGACGGGGATCACACCGCGGCGCTCGGTGCGGATCGTGAAGCTCTCCTCGTGGGTCTCGTCCGGGCCGAGGCGCGGCACCGGGTAGCGGTGCACGATCGACCCCACGGGCAGCTCGAGCATGGTCGGTAGCAGCCCGTGCGCGGCGATGTTGCGCACCCGGACGCCGGCGGCCACCGCACCACCCGCGATCACGCGCTCGGGCTGGAGCACCACCTCGACCCGCACGTTCGTGCGCCCGACGAGGAAGGGGAGGGCGAGCAGGAAGACCAGCAGGCAGGCGGCGGCGAGCACCGCGAGCTCGCGCCAGTCGGTGTAGACCGCGACGACGACGAGGGCGACACCCGCCACCAGCACCGTCCACCCCAGGGCGTTGACGATGCCGGTGAAGCGGCGCACGTGCGCCATCAGCGTGTTCACGTCTGCTCAGGCCACCCGGTCGGTCGGTGGCGCGACGTTGTCGAGCAGCCGGGCGATGACGGTCTCGATGGTGACCCCGCTGAACTGTGCCTCGGCGTCGAGCAGCAACCGGTGGCAGAGCACGGGCTCGGCGAGCTCCTTGACGTCGTCGGGGAGCACGTGGTCGCGGCCGTCGGCGGCCGCCCACGTCTTCGACACGCGGACCAGCGCCAGGCACCCGCGCGCCGAGAGCCCGAGCCGCACGTGGGGCTGGCGGCGCGACTCCTCGGCGAGCTCCGCGACGTACGTGAGGACCGCCGGGTCGACGTACACGTCGTCGGCGAGGCCGCTCATCTGGCCGATGGTGGCCGACGTGATGACCGGGGTGACCAGGGCCGCGCGGTCGCGGACCTTCGCGTTCACCAGCAGCTCGACCGTTGCCGCCCGGTCGGGGTAGCCCACGGCCGTCTTCATCAGGAAGCGGTCCAGCTGGGCCTCCGGCAGCCGGTAGGTGCCGGCCTGCTCGATGGGGTTCTGGGTCGCGATGACGAGGAACGGCCGACCCACGGTGTGAGCGACGCCGTCGACGGTGACGCGGTTCTCCTCCATCACCTCCAGCAGCGCCGACTGCGTCTTGGGCGACGCCCGGTTGATCTCGTCGGCCAGCACGATGGTGTGGAAGATCGGCCCCTGGTGGAACTCGAAGGTGCCCTTGTGCTGGTCGTAGACCGTCACCCCGGTGACATCGGAGGGCAGCAGGTCGGGGGTGAACTGGATGCGCGCCTGGCTGCCCTGGATGGTGTTCGCCAGTGCCCGGGCCAGCATCGTCTTGCCGGTGCCGGGGTAGTCCTCCAACAGGATGTGCCCCTCCGACAACAGGCACGTCAGGGCGAGCCGCACGACGTGGCGCTTGCCGAGCACGGCCTGCTCCATGTTGTCGGTCAGTTGGTCGAAGGTCTTCTTGAACCAGTCCGCTTGTTGCTGGGAGATCGTCACACGGGGTTCCTTTCGGGGGTCACCAGAGCAGGGGGGTCGCTTCGGCGGACTCGTCCCCGTTGGTACAGCGTCCGGTGACCTCATTTCCGGACACGCGGAAGTAGAAGGTGGTCGTGTGTCGACCATTGACGTCATAGGGACCGTAGAGGTAGGGACCTCCGTTGAACGAGCAGAGGATGCCGCCGCGGGTGAAGCTCTGCAGCTCGATGTCCAAGAAGGCGCATGCCGGGTCCGTGCAGTTACCGCCGGGCACGTTGCCGACATTGCACCTGGGCAGACCCATGGCCGGGTCGTCGTTGCACGCAGCACCCTTGATCAGGGTCAGGGCCGGCGGCGGGGGCGGCTCGGTCGTGGCGGAGCCGGTGGCCGAGACCGGTCCGCGAGCCGGGGCGCCGTCCGCCAGCGTCACGGTGAGGTTCTCGGTCTGCTCGAAGCCGAGCTCCCTCGCCTGGGTGGTGACCGTCGAGATCCCGACGGGGACGGTGAACGTCTCGTTGCGACCCTGGTCGCTGGTCACGGTCAAGGTGGCCTCGTCGCCGTTGCTGTCGACCTCGATGGTCCACGAGATCCGGGTGGCGTCGATCGTGGGCGCGACGCTGTGGATGTGGGCCGTGACGAGCGGGCCGTAGGTCTGCACGGGTTGGGCGGCCGACTGCGAACAGGCCAGCTCTTCGTTGCAGACCTCCAGCATCACGCTGTGGGACGTGAGGTTGTTCGGGACGTCGAACAGCTGGTCCGTCTTTCCGGTGGCGGCGACCTGCTGGACCTTGGCGCCGTCGACGTAGATCCGCACCAGCGACTCGGCGCCCCGCGACGGCGGGATGGTGAAGCTGGCCCGTGCCTGGTTGTTGCTGCCCGTGGGCAGCACGCTCCACGACCCCCACGACGCCGGCTTGCCCGTGGCCCGCCACTGGGTGGCCGGCCCCTGGACGGAGGACACGCCCTTGCCGTTGGCGTTGGTCGCCACCACGGAGTACTGGTAGGTCGTGCCGTCGTACGCCAGGTTCGTGCTGTCGCAGCCGCGGGTCGGGATGTTCGTGCAGTTCGGCATCGGGGAGTTGTTCTTGAAGACCGTGTAACGCACGGGTTCCGGCCCGTTGGCGTCCACCTCCGGCCAGGTGAGCGAGACCGCCCCGATGGAGCCCGCGGTCTCCTGGTCGGTGAGCGTCGGCGGCGCCGGCGTCCCGGGGGTGCCGATGGGCTGGAAGGGCTCGGACTGGAGGCCCGCACCGATGGTGAGGCCGATGCGCAGCCTGACACGGAAC
>JAICRS010000172.1 GCA_025966335.1 Nocardioidaceae bacterium | reverse complement strand
GGAAGGAGCCCATGTCGAAGACGAAGTTGCCCAGCGAGTGCACCACCAGCCGACCGCGGACCATCTCGCTGCCCTGCACCCAGTGCGGGTGCCCGCCGACGACCAGGTCGGCGCCGGCCGCAACCAGGCGCCGGGCGACCTGCCATTGGATCGGCTCGGGCACGTTGGTGTACTGCGTGCCCCAGTGCGGGAACACCACCACCGCGTCGACCCGTCGGTCCAGTCGCTTCACCGCGCGCAGGAACCGGTCCAGCTCCGCGCGGTCCAGCGGACCCGTGCGCGGCGGCATGCTCACCGAAACCGCCCCCGGCTGACCCGGCGCCACCTCCGGGGTCTCGCCGATCGCGTTGAAGCCGAGGAAGCCGAACCGGGTCCCCGCGCGCTCGACCACCGCCGGCTGCCAGGCCTGGCGCAGGCCACGGCCGGCACCGAAGGTGCGCAGGTCACCGGCGCGGAGCCGGCGGACCGTGGTCACCAGGGCCCGGTCGCCGTAGTCGCCGAGGTGGTTGTTGGCCAGGTCGAGCACGTCGAAGCCGGCCTCGCGCAGACCGGGCACGACCGCCGGGTCCGCGGCGAACGAGTCGTTGCCCTGGGTGGGCGCGCCGGCGCGCGAGAGCGTGCTCTCCAGGTTGCCGACCGTGATGTCGGCGGAGGCGAGCCGGCGTTGCATCGGCCGCAGCGCGAGCACCGGGTCACCGGATGCGGCGGCGGCCGCGGCCACCCCGCGGCTGAGCATGATGTCGCCCACGACGCTCATCGTGACCACCGGTCCGTGCTCCTCCGACGCCGGCGCGCGCAGCGGGTAGCGGTCCGGGCGGCGGAGCGGGTCCATCCCGTCGACGGTGACCGCGCGCACCTGCGGACCCACGACGTGAGCCGGCACCGCGGCGATCGCGTTCGCGTCCCGGACCACGGCTCTGATCTCCGCCCGCGGCGCCGCTCGCTCCACCACCCGGACCCGACCCGTCCCGGCGTCCAGGTCAGCCCAGGTCCGGACCGTCCCGCCCAGGACCCGTCGCGCGACCCGGGCCGAGAGGTCCAGCGGCGGGCGGGTGGCGTGCATGACGATCACCATCGGCTGGGTGAGCTCAGGGGCCGCGTCCGTCGTACTCGGCTCCGGCGTCGGGGGCGCCGACTCGGGTGGCGCCGAGGACGGCGGCGGTGCGGGAGCAGGCTCGGTGCTCGCACTGCAGGCGGTGACCGCCAGGGCCAGCGCCCCTGCTGCGAGATAGCCCGACCGCGTCACGTCTCGACACTAGCGGGCGCCATCCCGTGTCGCCGGGCGAACTCGGCCGCCTCGACCCGGTTGGCGGTGCCGGTCTTGCGGAGCAGGTTCGACACGTGCACGCTGACCGTCTTGTCGCTGATGAACAGCGCCCGTCCGATCTCCGCGTAGGACCTGCCGGCGACCAGGTGCCCGAGCACCTCCCGCTCGCGCCGGGTGAGCGTGGCCAGCCCGTTGGTCGGCTCCTCGAGCGGGGGTACGGCGGGTCTGGCCAGCGAGATCCTCGCCGCGCGGGCCAGCTGCTCCACCTCGAGACGCAACGGCTCGGCCTCCATCTCCACGGCCAGCGCATGGGCCTCGCGCAGCGCACCGGCCGCCTCGGACCGGGCACCGGCGTGCGCGAGCAGTGACTGGGCAAACCGCAGGTCCGAGAGCGCCAGCGACCAGCGCAGGTCGCCCTCGCGGGAGGCAGCTACAGCGTCACGCCACCGCGCCCCGGTGTCCTCGGAGCCGTGGCAGCGCGCCGCCTCGGCCTCGAACAACGCCCTGACCGCGCGCTGCATCGGGTAGGTGGACGCGCCGGCGAACATCGGCTCACCGAACGCCTCGCGGTGCCGGACCAGTCCGGCGAGCGCCTCCCGGGCGGCCCGCTCCGCCGCCGGGTCGCGGGAGTCCCTCGCCCGGGCCGCCCAGTCGGCGGCGGCCCGCGCCCCCCACATCACCATCCCGTCGCCGTACTTCGGCTCGGACAGCGTGTGCTCGCGGAGGTGGTGGTCCAGGACCTGGAGCGCCGCCTCCGGCCGGCCGGTCACCACCAGGTACTCCGCGGTGACCGTCGGCCCGTGCAGGCCCACGTTCTCCTCGAACCGTGGCGCGAGCTCCCGCGCCCGCCGCAGGTGCGCCTCGGCCTCGACGAGGTCACCCTGACGCAGAGCGAGGAGCACGCCCACGTGGCGGGACTGGATCCCGGCGATCCCGGTCGCCCGGCTGGCCAACGCCTCCTGCAGCATCTCCCGCGCCTGCGGGAAGCGGCCGCTGAACACGAGGAACAGCGCGGCGTAGGTGGCCAGCAACGGACCGAGGCCGCCGAGTCCTCGCTGCGCGGCGCTGCGGTAGCCCTGCACGAACACCTCCGCGCACTCCCCGAGCCGTCCCCGGTCCTCCAGGAAGTTCGCGCGGGTGATGCAGGCCAGCGCGATGTACTCGGGACGGTCGCTCTCGACCGCGAGCCGGTAGCACTCCTCGGCGTCCTCACCGGCGGAGTCCTCACCGATGGTCACGAACGACCGGACGCCGAGTGCGTAGGAGATCACCGTGTTCTCACCTGTGCGGTAGGAGATCTCCACCGCCTGGGCCGCGTGCACCAGCGCGGCCTCCTTGTCGCCGTGCCAGGCCTCGGCCTCGGCCAGGTCGGCCATCGCGACCGCCAGCTCCTCGCTGTCGGGGAACGGGGCGGCCAGCTCGACCGCGTGCCGCAGCTCATCGAGCGGCTGGGTCGGCAGCCGCCCCGAGCTGAACGCCTGGGAGCACCAGAGCGTGATCACGTGCGCCGCGGCGAGCGGGTCCTCGTGCTCGTCGACGACCGCGCGCGCCCGCTCGATGGCGGCAGCCGCCCGCTGGTCGTCCCCCGCGCGGCGGGCAGCCCGGCCGGCGGACGCGAACAGCGCCGCCTCCGTGCCGCTGCGCTGCTGGGCGGCCTTGGACGCCTGTCCCCACAGCGCCGCCGCACGCCACCGCAGCTCGGCCTCCTCCGGGAACGCCTGGACCGTGGCGGCCTGCTCGGCGGCGCGGCCGGTGTAGTCCAGGGCCTCGTCGATCAGCCCGGCCCGTTCGTAGTGCAGAGCGAGGTCGCCGAGCCGCTGGGTGTCCGGGTTCCGGCTCTCCTCGAAGGTCTTCACGAACGCCGTGTGCAGCGCCTTTGCTTCCCCCGGACCCAGCGAGCCGTAGAGCACCTCAGCCAGCAGCGGGTGCCGGAACCAGAGGTCACCGGACTGCTCCCGGTGGACCACGCCGGCCTGGGTGGCCTCCCGGACCGCGTCGAGGACCGTGCCGGCATCGGTCCCGACCTGGTCGGCGACCCGGCTGAACGCGTCGAACGGGAACGGCCGGCCGGCCACCGCGAGCAGCCGCACCACGCCTCGGGTGGCCTCGGACAGACCGTGCCACTTCGCGAGCAGCGCCGAACGCAGCGCGTCGGGCAGCCCTGCGGGCAGGGAACGCGCGTCCGGCTCGAGCCCGCGGACGAGGAGCTCGGTGAGGTAGGTGTTGCCACCCGACCGGGCGACCACGGCATCCACCAGAGTGGCCCTCGGCCTGCGCCCGAGCAGCAGTCCGATCTGCTCCGCGGTCTCGGTCCGGGTCATCCGACCCAGCGGCAGGTCACGCACGATCGGCAGCCGGACCACGTCGTCGACCCAGCCGTGCAGCGGGTGTCCGTCCGGAAGCCCCTCGTCGCGGTAGGTGCCGAGCACGACGAGGCGTTGGTGGTGCAGCCCGTTGAGCAGGTAGGCGAGCACGTCCAGCGACGTGACGTCGGCCCACTGCAGGTCGTCGACGACCAGGACGGTGGGTCGGCGGGCGGCGATCCGGGCGATCACCGTGTTCACGAGCAGCAGCAGCCGCCCGGCCGCGTGCGTCGTACCGCCTCCCCCCAGGTAGGGCAGCAGGCCGGCCAGCCCGGGGAACTCCTCGAGCAGCTCGCGTCGTTCGGCCGGGTCGCACTCGGAGAGCCAGCCTTCGAGGGCGGAGACCAGCGGCAGGTACGGCGACGACGCCGCACCGAAGCGGACGCACCGGCCCCAGAGCACGGTGAACCCGTCCCGGGCCGCCTGCGCGCAGACCTCGCTCACCAGGCGCGTCTTTCCCACGCCCGCCTCACCGTGCACGAGCGCGGCGGCCGGTTGGTTCTGCGATGCTCCCCTGACCACTTCCCCCAGCAGGTCCTGCTCGGCCAACCTGCCAGCGATGCGGGTCGCCCGCGGTTCAGCGGTGGACCCCACGACTCCACTGTGCCCCGAACCGGTCGCCACGTCTCTAGGTTTTCCGGGTCTTGACGCCCGAGAAAATAAGGGGTTCGGTCCGGAATCTGAGGTGGAGTCACGGATGCGGCAGCCGGAGCCGCTCCCGCACAGTGGTCGAAGAGCCAGCTACCACAACCAAGGAGGGGATCACGATGGCTACTCGATCCATCACCAGGCTCGCATCTGCTGCCGTCGTCACCGGCATCGCCACCCTTGCGTTCGCCGGACCGGCGGATGCGCAGTATCCCAAGGAGCCGGACCTCGGCGCACGAGTCGAAGTAGTCGGCCCGGGCACGCCGACGTCCGACGACGGCTGGGAGCTGTACCAGATCGCGAGCGGAGCTCTCGGCGGCATCGCTCTGGCAGGCGTGGGTGTCGCTGCGGCGGCCGGTCTGCGTCGACACAGCCACGCGGCTCATCCCGTGTGAGCCGACTGGGCCAGAGTCGAGAGGCGCCCCACCGTTCAGATCGGTGGGGCGCTGTCGCGTTCCTACCCGGCCAGCCGCTTGAGGGCGTTGAGCACGATCGACCGGTCGGTGGTCGGCCACATCGGCGGCAGCGACGCCCGCAGGAAGCTGCCGTAGCGCTGGGTGACCAGGCGCGGGTCCAGCACGGCAACCACGCCCTTGTCGTCGGTGGTCCGGATCAGCCGGCCGGCGCCCTGCGCGAGCAGCAGCGCGGCATGTGTCGCGGCCACTGCCATGAACCCGTTCCCGCCGGCCTTGTCGGCCGCGCGCTGGCGGGCCGACATCAGCGGGTCGTCGGGTCGCGGGAACGGGATCCGGTCGATCATCACCAGCTGACACGTCTCACCGGGTACGTCGAGTCCCTGCCACAGACTCAGCGTGCCGAACAGGCAGGCGTGCGGGTCCTCCACGAACAGCCGCGCCAGCTCGGGCAGCTGCGCCTCGCCCTGAGCCAGGATCGTCAGATGGGGCAAGCGTTCCCGGACCGCCTCGGCCGCGGTCTCGGCGGCGCGGCGGCTGGAGAACAGGCCGAGCGTGCGGCCGTCGGCGGCGTCGACCAGGCCCACGATCTCGTCGATCTGGGCCGGACCGAGCCCGTCGCGGCCCGGCGGCGGCAGGTGCTGGGCGACGTAGAGGATCGCCTGCTTGCCGTAGTCGAACGGTGAGCCGACATCGATCCCCCGCCACGGCATCGCGTCGGTGTCCGTGTCCGGCTCGGCCGGCGCCTCGCTCAGCGAGTGGTCGACCCGCTCGCTGGGCTTGAGGCCGATGCTGGTCGCCACGTTGTCGAAGTCGCCGCCGAGCATCAGGGTGGCGCTGGTGAACACCGCGGTCTTCTCGCTCAGCAGCTTGTCGCGCAGCGGACCCCACACCTGGAGCGGCGCGACGCACAGCTGGTTGCCGCCGCGGTTGCGTTCGCGCTCGGCCAGCCAGATCACGTCGGACTCCACGTGGGAGGCCATCCGCTCGGCGGTCTTGTAGATCTCCTGCACCCAGCCCCGCGCCTGCGTGCGCCCGGGGTCGGCGTCGCCGTCGGACGAGGACTCCTTGGGGAAGGCGGAGATCAGCGCCCGCGCCGCGTCACGGACCAGGACCAGCGCGTCGGCCAGACCGGTGGGCAGGCTGTCGAGCCGGCCGGGTGCGCAGTCGTCGTAGGCGTCGCGCAGTGCGTCCGCGGCGTCGGTGAGGTCGTCGGCCTCGGATCCGTCGATGTGCTTCTGGGCCCGTTTCGCGGCGCGCTCGACGTCCGGCACGGACAGCTCGTCGGTGGCGGCCTGGGTCACCCGCGCGGACAGCTCGTGGGCCTCGTCGATCACCACCACGTCGTACTCGGGGATCATCGGGACGCCCTCGATCGCGTCGATCGCCAGCAGCGAGTGGTTGGTGACGATGACGTCGGAGTGGGCGGCCTTCTCCTTCGCGCGCTCGGCGAAGCACTCCTGGGCGTAGGGGCACTTGGTCGCGCCGAGGCACTCGCGGTGGTTGACCGAGACCTGCCGCCACAGCTTGTCGGTGTGCTTGGGCGCCGAGTCCCGGTCGCCGGTGCCGCCGTTGCCGCTCTCCTTCTCGGCCCACGCCCGCAGCTTGAGCACCTCGGCGCCCATCGTGCCCTCGGGAACGTCGACCAGCGTGCCCTGGTCGTCGGGCACGCCCTCGCGGATCCGGTGCAGGCAGGCGTAGTTGGAGCGGCCCTTGAGTACGGCGTACGTGGCGTCCTTGCCGAGGACATGGTCGGCGGCCTCGAGCAGCGCCGGGATGTCGCGCTCGACGAGCTGGTGCTGCAGGGCCAGGGTCGCGGTCGCGATCACCACCCGCTTGTC
>JAICRS010000081.1 GCA_025966335.1 Nocardioidaceae bacterium | reverse complement strand
TCGCGAACTCGCGTGGAGTGTGGAACCGCACCGACCACCGCCCGCTCGAGGGTTTCGTCTACGCCATCACGCCGTTCAACTTCACCGCCATCGCCGGCAACCTGCCGACGGCGCCGGCGCTGATGGGCAACACCGTGATCTGGAAGCCGTCGCCGACCCAGCAGCTGGCCGCGCACCTGATCATGGAGCTGCTCGAGGAGGCGGGTCTACCGCCGGGTGTGATCAACATGCTGCCCGGTGACGGGCTGGACGTGTCCGCGGTGGTCCTCGACCACCCCGATCTCGCGGGCATCCACTTCACCGGCTCCACGCCGACGTTCCAGCACCTGTGGGGCGCGGTCGGAGCCAACATCTCCAAGTACCGCTCTTACCCGCGCATCGTCGGGGAGACCGGCGGCAAGGACTTCATCGTCGCCCACCCCTCGGCCGACCCGGACGTGCTCCGGGTGGCCCTGCTCCGCGGCTCGTTCGAGTACCAGGGGCAGAAGTGCTCCGCGGCCTCGCGTGCCTATGTGCCGCGGTCGGTGTGGCGCAAGATCCGCGAGTCGGTCCTCGCCGAGGTGGAGGGAATCACCGTCGGCGATGTCACCGACTTCTCCAACTTCATGGGTGCGGTGATCGACGACCGGGCCTTCGCCAAGCACAAGAAGGCGATCGCGCGGGCCAAGCGCTCGAAGACGCTCGATGTGGTGGCCGGCGGGCAGACCGACGACTCGGTCGGCTACTTCGTCCGGCCGACCGTGATCGAGGGCGGCGACCCCACCGACCAGATGTTCAACACCGAGTACTTCGGCCCCATCCTGGCCGTGCACGTGTTCGACGACCGCGACTTCGAGCAGGTGGTGGCGCAGATGGAGTCGTTCGCGCCGTACGCCTTGACCGGTGCGGTCATCGCACAGGACCGCGAGGCGATCACCTGGGCCGGCGAGCAGCTGCGGTTCGCGGCCGGCAACTTCTACGTCAACGACAAGCCGACCGGCGCCGTGGTGGGCCAGCAGCCGTTCGGTGGCTCCCGCGCCTCGGGAACCAACGACAAGGCGGGTGCGCCCTCGAACCTGCTGCGCTGGACGTCGCCGCGGTCGATCAAGGAGACCTTCGACCCGCCGAAGGACTACCGCTACCCGCACATGGGCTGACCACGACACCATCCGTGGCGGTTCTCCGGCCGCTGCCCCCGACGAGCTCGTCGGGGGCAGCGCTGCATGAGCAGGCTCAGAGACCGAGGCCGGGAAGGGCCGGCGGCTCGATGCCTTCGGGCGGCAGGCAGATGTCCTGGACCTGCTCCTCACCCTGGACGCTGATGTCGACGTGCAGGCACAGGCTGGGCTCCGCGGCGGCCGGCCCGGCCGTCACCGTGCCGGCCAGGGTCGCGGCACCCGCGACGGTGAGAACAGCAACGAGTCGCTTCATACGCACCTCTATCAGTTCGGCAGGAGCCGTTCTCCTGCGCTCGAGGCGTTCAACGGCGGTGCCGCCCAAAGGTCACGCTGCTCCGAGGGGGCAGATGCGGAGGAGCGACGCCGGCAGGTCACAATCGTCCCCATGATCATCGCTGCGCCGTTGGTGCCGGTGCACCTGGGCGACCTGCACGCCTACGAGACGGTGCTGCTCGCGATCCTTGCTTTCGGGCCGTTCGTGGTGCTGGCCGTGGTGGTCTACATCATCAGGCGTCGTGATCTCGCGGACGAGGCGGCAGACGAGCACAGCGCGAAGCCTCCGGGCGAGGACGGCTAGCGCTCGCCGGCCAACCAGGACCGGCCGATCTCCTGCTCGACGTCGAGCGCCTCCCCGAGCAGCTCCGCGATCAGCTGCTCGAGCTTGGCGCCCAGCACCGGGATGCTCACCCGCAGGTCCCCGTCGATCGTCTCGACGGTGCGGTTTCCGTCGCCCACGACGGTGATCGTGCCGTTCAGCTCCCCCGGCTTCCCGGGGATGGTGACGGTCAGCACGGCCTTGTTCTGGTCCGACCAGTCCTCGCGCTGGACGATCCGGATCTCGTCGCCGACGATCTTCCGCGCGAAGCCGGGGATGCCGTCCGACGGTCGTTTCTGGTCGACGGTCACCGACATGCCCGCTCCGTCGGGCTCGATGCTGACCGTGCACGCTGTGGCCTTCTGTGCCGCGCAGACCCGCTTCCGGAAGTCCGGGTCGGCGAGCATCTCGTGGACCCGGTCCGCGGGTGCGTCGTACGACTGCTCGTGGCGGAACTGCATCAGCGCTCGCCTGCGAGCCAGGCGGCGCCGACACCCTGCTCGGTGTCCATGCCCTTGAGGAAGAGCTTCTCGATGACGCCCTCGAGCTTGCCGCCGACGAATGGGATGCTGACGGTCGCCTCGCCGTCGAACGCCTCCACCGTGCCGGAGGCGTCGCCGCTCAGCGTGATCCGGCCGCGGATGTGGCCGGGCCTGCCGGGGATCTCCACCTGCAGGTCGGCGGCCCGGGTCTCGGCCCACTGCTCCGACTGGATGATCCGGGTCTGGTCGCCGACGATCTTCTTGGCGAAGCCCGGTACGCCGTGCGTGTGCTGGACCATGTCGATCCGCACCGACATGCCGGCGTCGGTCTCGTCGACCGCGACGTCGTGCGAGACGGTGTCCATGGCCGCGCAGACCCGCTGCCTGAAGGCAGGGTCCGAGAGCATCGCGTAGACGTCTTCGGGGGACGCGTCGTACTTCAGCTGGTGTCGGATCCTCATGGCGCCCCATCATGACGCATGGGGCATCGAGTGGCTACGCTCGCGGGTGTGACTTCAGACAGCACTGCGCCCGCGACCGACGTTCCGGCCGAGGCCGCCGGCGAGTGGGGCGGCACCGACGTCCAGTTCGGGGAGCAGGGTGCCCGACTCACCTACGGCAGCTACCTCCGGCTCGAGCAGCTGCTCGGAGCCCAGCACCTCGAGTCCGACCCCGTCGCGCATGACGAGCTGTTGTTCATCACCATCCACCAGGTCTACGAGCTCTGGTTCCAGCAGCTCCTGCACGAGGCGGGTGCGGCGCGCGACGCGATGCTCGACAGCTCTGGCGACGCCAACCGCTTGTGGTGGGCGCAGCACCTGCTCCAGCGGATGCACGTGGTGGAGCGGGTGCTCGTCCAGCAGATCGACGTGCTGGAGACCATGACACCCCAGGACTTCCTCCAGTTCCGGCAGACGCTGGCACCGGCGAGCGGTTTCCAGTCCGTGCAGTACCGCGAGCTGGAGTTTCTCTCCGGCGCGAAGGACCCGTCCTTCGTACGCCGGTTCAAGGGGTTGACCGATGCCGAGCGGGACCGGCTCCGGCGACGGCTCGAGGAGCCGACGTTGTGGGACGCGTTCGTGCACGTGCTGTCCGAGCGCGGGCTCCCGGTCGGCTCCGACGAGGAGATCACCGCGGCGGTGCGCACGGCGGCGCACGACCGTGCTGCCTACGCCGACATCTGGGCACTCGCCGAAGCGCTGCTTCAGCACGACGAGCTCGCCGCGTCCTGGCGGGCCCGCCACGTGGTGATGGTGGAACGGATGATCGGCGCCAAGACCGGCACCGGCGGGTCGTCCGGCGCCGACTACCTCCGCAGCCGGCTGCAGCTGCAGTACTACCCGCTGCTGTGGGGCCTGCGCTCGCAGCTGTGAGCCGTCTCGGCGACGAGACACACTCAGCGCACCCGTTGTTGTAGGCCACGAGGGCACGCTCTAGGGTCGAAGAGACGGCACAACGGCGTGCCGTCCCGAGGTGTGCGGCGGTCCGTGCGGCCGTCGTTGAGGGGCCTCGTGCTGGGAGCGACAAAGGTTGGATGCCTCGTGCGTACCACGCTGGATGAGACCAAGGACGAACTCATCGCGAAGGCGGCAGAGCTTGCCGCGACACGCAAGGGGTCGGGAGGCCCGCCGGCCGAGAAGGCCGCGAAGCTGCTGAGCTCCTACTACCGGCACGTCGCTCCCGAGGACATCGTCGAGCGCAGCGACGTGGACCTGTACGGCGCGGCGATGAGCCAGTACAAGCTCGCTTCCTCCAGGCCCCAGGGCACCGCGAACATCCGGGTCTTCACCCCCGCGGTGGCCGAGCAGGGCTGGTCCGCCGATGGGCACACCGTCGTCGAGGTGGTCACCGACGACATGCCGTTCCTGGTCGACTCGGTGACCATGGAGCTCGCCGACCAGGGCCGCAACGTGCACATGGTGGTGCACCCGCAGCTCCTGGTCCAGCGCGACATCACCGGCCAGCTGCAGGAGCTGTACACCGAGGAGGAGCGCGACACAACGTCCGGTGAGCTCGCGCACGACATCTTCCGCGAGTCGTGGATGCACATCGAGATCGACCGGGAGAGCGCTCCCGAGGACCTTGCCCACATCGAGCAAGCCCTGAACAAGGTGCTGCGTGACGTCCGTGAGGCCGTCGAGGACTGGGACAAGATGCACGCCCGCGCCCTCGAGATCGTCAAGGAGCTCGACGAGAACCCGCCACCGCTGCCGGCCGAGGAGATCGCCGAGGGCAAGGCCCTGCTCAGCTGGCTGGCCGACGACCACTTCACGTTCCTCGGCTACCGCGAGTACCGGCTGGAGACGGTCGACGACGACGAGGTGCTCCGCGCCGTGCCGGGCACCGGCTTCGGCATCCTGCGTGCGGACCAGGACATGTCCTCGTCGTTCGGGAAGCTGCCGCCGCTGGTGAAGGCGAAGGCTCGCGAGAAGACCTTGCTGGTGCTGGCGAAGGCCAACTCCAAGGCAACGGTGCACCGCTCCGCCTACCTCGACTACGTCGGTGTGAAGACGTTCGACGAGTCCGGTGAGGTGGTCGGCGAGCGGCGGTTCCTGGGCTTGTTCTCGTCCGCGGCCTACACCGAGTCGCTCACCCGGATCCCGGTGATCCGGGTCAAGGCCCAGCAGGTGATCGACGACGCCGGGTTCGACCCGCTGAGCCACACCGGCAAGGCGCTGATGGACGTGCTCGAGACCTATCCGCGCGACGAGCTGTTCCAGACCCCGATCGAGGAGCTCGTCCCGATCGCGCAGGCGGTGCTCCACACCCGCGAGCGCCGGCAGCTGCGGCTGTTCGTCCGCCGGGACACCTACGGCCGCTACCTGTCCTGCCTGGTCTACCTTCCGCGCGACCGCTACACCACCGCGGTGCGGGAGCGGATCGCCTCGATCCTGCGGACCCAGCTCGGCGGTGAGTCGGTCGAGTACACCGCGCGGGTCAGCGAGTCGCTGCTCGCCCGTCTGCACTTCGTCGTCCGACCCCCGCGGGGTGAGCTGATCGGTGAGTTCGACCAGGCCGACCTCGAGCGGCGGCTGGCCGAGGCGGCCCGGTCCTGGCGGGACGACTTCCTGGCCGCCGTGCACAGTGAGTTCGGGGAGGAGAAGGGCGCGCGGCTCTCGCGCGCCTACGCCGACTCGTTCCCCGAGGCCTACAAGGAGGACTACGCCCCGCGCACCGCCGCGGTGGACCTCAGCCGGCTCGAGGCGATCGAGGGCGACGAAGGACTGGCCCTGTCGCTCTACGAGCCGATGGACGCCGGCCCCGGTGAGGCGCGGCTCAAGGTGTTCCGGATCGGACCGCCGCTCTCCCTCAGCCAGGTGCTTCCGATCCTGTCCACGATGGGTGTGGAGGTCATCGACGAGCGGCCGTACGGGCTCGAGGGGCTGGCCCGCGAGTCCTACATCTACGACTTCGGGTTGCGTTACGGCACCCGGCTGCCGGATGCCGCGCGAGCCCTGTTCCAGGACACCGTCGCCGCCGTCTGGGACGGCGCGAACGAGAGCGACGGGTTCAACGCGCTGGTGCTCGCGGCGGGACTGACCTGGCGGCAGGCCAGCGTGCTGCGCGCCTACGCGAAGTACATGCGCCAGGGCGGCACGCCGTTCGCCCAGGACTACATCGAGGACGCGCTCAAGGGGAACGTCGACATCACGCGCTACCTGGTGGAGCTGTTCCAGGCCCGGTTCGACCCCGGCAGGAACGGCGACATCGCAGCCGACAACGAGTCCCGTGAGGCCAAGCTGACCGACATCGAGGACCGGATCAACCGGGCGCTCGACGACGTGGCCAGCCTGGACCACGACCGGATCCTGCGTTCCTACCTGACGGTGATCAAGGCCACCGTGCGCACCAACTACTTCCAGCCCGGCGCGGACGGCCGGCTGAAGCCCTACATGTCGTTCAAGCTCGAGCCGAGCGCGATCCCGGAGCTGCCCGAGCCGCGGCCCCGGTTCGAGATCTTCGTGTACTCGCCGCGGGTCGAGGGCGTGCACCTGCGCTTCGGCACGGTCGCACGAGGGGGCCTGCGCTGGTCGGACCGCCGCGACGATTTCCGCACCGAGGTGCTCGGCCTGGTCAAGGCGCAGATGGTGAAGAACGCGGTGATCGTGCCGGTCGGCGCGAAGGGCGGATTCTTCTGCAAGCAGCTGCCGGACGCGTCGGACCGGGACGCCTGGCTCGCCGAGGGGATCGCCTGTTACAAGACGTTCATCTCCGGGCTGCTCGACATCACCGACAACCTCGTCGACGGCGAGAACGTGCCACCCGTGCGCGTCGTACGCCACGACCCGGACGACTCGTACCTGGTGGTGGCGGCCGACAAGGGCACCGCGTCCTTCTCCGACATCGCCAACGGGGTGTCCCAGGAGTACGGGTTCTGGATGGGCGACGCGTTCGCCTCCGGCGGGTCCGCGGGCTACGACCACAAGTCGATGGGGATCACCGCGCGCGGCGCCTGGGTGTCGGTGCGACGCCACTTCCGCGAGATGGGCGTCGACTGCCAGAGCGAGGACTTCACCTGCGTCGGCATCGGTGACATGTCCGGGGACGTGTTCGGCAACGGGATGCTGCGGTCCGAGCACACCAGGCTGGTGGCCGCGTTCGACCACCGGGACATCTTCCTTGACCCGAACCCGGACGCCGCCACGTCGTACGCCGAGCGGCGGCGACTCTTCGACCTGCCGCGCTCCTCGTGGCAGGACTACGACCGGCAGCTGATCTCCGAGGGAGGCGGGGTGTTCCCCCGCACGCAGAAGTCCATCCCGATCTCGAAGCAGGTGCGGGAGGCGCTCGGGCTGGGAGCGGACGTGAAGGCGATGAGTCCCGCCGAGCTGATGCGCGCTGTCCTCGTGGCTGAGGTCGACCTGCTGTGGAACGGCGGGATCGGCACCTACGTGAAGAGCGAGACCGAGACCAACGCCGATGCCGGTGACAAGGCCAACGACCCGATCCGGGTCAACGGCGGCGAGCTGCGGTGCCGCTGCGTCGGGGAGGGTGGCAACCTCGGTTTCACCCAGCGCGGCAGGATCGAGTACGCCCGCAAGGGGGGCCGGATCAACACCGACTTCATCGACAACTCCGCCGGTGTGGACACTTCCGACCACGAGGTCAACATCAAGATCCTGCTCGACAGGGTGGTCCGCGCGGGTGACCTCACCGGCAAGCAGCGCAACGACCTGCTCGCGTCGATGACCGACGAGGTCGGCGACCTGGTGCTGCTCGACAACTACGAGCAGAACCTTGCGCTCGCCAATGCCGATGCGCAGTCGCCGGCGCTGCTGCACGTGCACGAGGACTGGATCCGGCGGCTCGAGCGGCAGAAGCTGCTCAACCGCGAGCTCGAGTTCCTGCCGAGCCGCAAGCAGGTCGCCGACCGGCTGGAGCACAGGCACGGCCTCACCGCGCCGGAGCTCTCGGTGCTGCTGGCCTACACCAAGATCGTGCTCGCCGACGAGCTGCTCGAGACGGACCTGCCCGACGACCCGTTCCTGCGCGGAGACCTGTTCAGCTACTTCCCGAGCAAGATGCGCCAGCAGTACCGCCAGCAGATGGGGGAGCACCCGCTGCGCCGCGAGATCATCGTCACGCAGATCGTCAACGCCCTCGTCAACGGGGCCGGGATCACCTACTTCCACCGGCTGTCCGGGGAGACCGGGGCCTCGGCCGCGGAGATCACCCGCGCCAACTTCCTGGCCCGGGAGATCTTCGGGTCACGCGCGCTCCTGGACGAGATCGACTCCTACGACAACAAGATCGACGCGTCGGTGCAGACCCGGATGCGGATCGAGATGCGGACGCTGGTCGAGCGGGCCTCGCGCTGGCTGATCAACAACCGCCGCCCGCCGTTGGACAGCGAGGCCGTCGTCGACTTCTTCGGCGTGATCTCCCAGCAGGTGATGGCCGCGCTGCCCGAGCTGCTGACCGGCCGCGAGCTCGATGCCTACGAGGCGCGGCGGGCGGCGCTGGTCAAGGAGTCGGTCCCCGACGAGCTCGCAGCGCGGGTGGCGGTGCTGCCGCCGGCGTACGCGATCCTCGGCGTGGTCGACACCGCCCGCCGCGACGGGCTGGACCCGATGGAGGTCGCCCGCGTGCACTTCGCGCTCGGCGAGCGGCTCGGGATCCCCGCGCTGGTGACCAGCATCCTCGCCCTTCCCCGGGACGACCGCTGGCAGACCATGGCGCGGGCCGCCCTGCGCGACGAGCTGCACGGTGTGCACGCGCAGCTCACCGCGCAGGTGCTCGCCGAGACAGCCGCCGAGCAGCCGGCACCGGTGCGGATCGCGGACTGGGAGGAGGACGACGAGGTGGTGGTCAGCCGGGCCGTGTCCACGCTGGGTGAGATCTGCTCCGACGACCGCGCCGACCTGGCCCGCCTCTCGGTCGGCCTGCGCGTGGTGAGGTCGCTGCTCGCCACGCCATAACGATTGGCCACGACCGTTACGGACTCACTAGTCTCGCCGTCATGTCTGCGGCGATCGAGGTGCACGGCCTGACCAAGACCTATGGCGACCTGACGGCGGTCGACGACATCACGTTCTCCGTCGGCCAGGGCGAGTTCTTCGGGATCTTGGGGCCGAACGGCGCCGGCAAGACCACCACGCTGGAGATGATCGAGGGGCTGCGCCAGCCCGACGCCGGCCGGGTCAGGCTCCTGGGCGAGAACCCCTGGCCGCGCAACGCCTCGCTGCTGCCGCGGATCGGCGTACAGCTGCAGGCATCGTCGTTCTTCGAGCGGCTCACGGCACGGGAGCAGATCCGCACCTTCGCCGCCCTGTACGGCGTGCCTGCGGTCCGGGCGGATGCCTGGCTGGGGCGGGTCGGCCTGGAGGACAAGGCGGGCACCCGGACCGAGAAGCTGTCCGGCGGGCAGAAGCAACGGCTCGCGATCGCCAGCGCGCTGGTGCACGACCCGGAGGTGGTCTTCCTCGACGAGCCGACCGCGGCGCTCGACCCGCAGGCCCGCCGGAATCTCTGGGACCTGCTCGGCACCCTCAACGAGTCCGGGCGCACCGTGGTGCTGACCACGCACTACATGGACGAGGCGGAGGCGCTCTGCGACCGGGTCGCGATCGTCGACCACGGCCGGCTCCTCGAGCTGGACACGCCCAGCGCCCTGGTGCGGGGCCTCGACGCGGACGTACGCATCTACGTGGATGCGGCGCTGCTCGACGTCGACGAAGCGGCGGCGATCCCTCAGGTGTCCGCGGCGGAACGAGACGGCGACTCGACGGTCGTGCGGACCAAGGCGCCGTCCGTCGTGCTCGCCGCTCTCGCCGAGCGCCAGGTGCTGGAGGGTCTCCAGGTCAAGGCGGCGACCCTCGAGGACGTGTTCCTGACCCGCACCGGCCGGGAGTACCGCGCATGACCGCCTTCTGGAGCCTGTCGGTGGCGACGTTCAAGGGCTTCTTCCGGGACAAGCAGTCGGTGTTCTTCGCGATCGTCTTCCCGCTGATGTTCCTGGTGCTGTTCGGTGGGGTGCTGGACTTCGAGACCTCGAGGCTGGAGCTGGTCGAGGTCGGCGACGTCGCACTCGTCGAGGAGCTGCCGCCGCCCGCGCAGGACGCCTTCGAAGAGGCGTTCGAGGTGACCTCCACCGACGACCTCGACGAGGCGCTCACCCAGGTCGCCGAGGGAGATGTCGATGCCGCGATCGAGATGCGGGGGGACACCTTCGTCGCGCACTACTCCCAGGCCGACCAGGTCAAGGCCGCGATGACGCAGGGGACCCTGCGGGCGTTCGTGGACGCGGCCAACGTGGCGGCGTCGGGTGAACCACCTCGGTTCGCGTTCCGGGCGGAACGGGTCGAGGACGAGTCCCTCGACGCGATCCAGTTCGTCACGCCGGGGCTGCTCGGCTGGGCGATCGCGATGAGCGCCGCGTTCGGTGCGGCAGCGACGCTGCAGGGATGGCGCGAGTCCAAGCTGCTGCGGCGCCTCCGGCTCTCTCCAGCCAGCACCGGCCAGATCGTCGCCGCGCGGATCGGCGTCGCGGTGATCATCGCGCTGGTGCAGATGGCGATCTTCGTCGGACTCGCCACCGTCGCCTTCGGGATGCAGCTCACCGGCTACTGGTGGATGGCCGTGCCGCTGATCGTGGCCGGGACGCTGTCCTTCATGGCGCTCGGACTGCTCGCGGGCGCGCTCGCAAAGAGCGCGGAGGGGGCGGTCAACCTGGCCAACTTCTTCGTGCTGCCGATGGCGTTCCTCAGTGGTTCGTTCTTCCCGCTCGACGGGGCGCCGGAGTGGTTGCGGACGATCTCGCTGGCGATGCCGTTGCGCCACCTCAACGACGCGATGAGCGACGTGATGGTCCGCGGGCTGGGCCCGTCCGCGACGGTGCTCACCTTCGTGATCCTGCTCGGCTTCGCGGTCGTGGTCACCGCGGTCGCAGCGCGGTTGTTCCGCTGGGACGCGGACTGAGTGGTTCGGTGGTCGCCGGTCCCGCCCGTGTGATGCACTCTGCACACGACGTCTGGAGGGTTCGATGAGTGTGTCCGAGTTCGAGTCCACGGTTCTCGCGAGCCTGGACGAGGCGGCGCTGGTGGAGAGTCTCGCCGCGCTGGTGCGGGTGCCGAGCGTGGGTGGCAGCGACGCCGAGTACGACGTGCAGGAGCTGTGCGCCCAGCTTCTGCGGGACGAGGGGTACGACGTCGACCGGTGGGAGCTCGACCTCGACGAGCTCCAGGCGGACCCGTGGTTCCCGGGCACGGAGGCGGAGCGCAGCGGCGGACTCGGCGTCGTCGGCACCAGCCCGGGTGACGAGACTCCGGGGCTGATCCTGCAGGGGCACCTCGATGTGGTGCCACCGGGCGATCCGGCGACGTGGCAGGGTGCCGACCCGTTCTCCGCCGAGATCCGCGGCGGTGCCCTCTTCGGACGGGGTGCCTGCGACATGAAGGCGGGCGTGGCCGCCAACCTCGCGGTCGTCCGGACGCTGCGGGCCGCGAACGTGCAGCTCGAGCGGCCGTTGTCGGTGCACTGCGTGATCGGTGAGGAGGACGGCGGGCTCGGCGCGTTCGCCACCCTCCGTCGGGGACACCGGGGAGACGCGGCCGTGATCACCGAGCCGACCAGCGGTCGGATCGTGACCGCGACCGCCGGCGCGCTCACCTTCCGGATCGAGGTCTCCGGTCGCTCCGCGCACGGCAGCATGCGGCGTGAGGGGGTCAGTGCGTTCGAGGCATTCCTGCCGATCCATGAGGCGTTGACCCGGCTCGAGGCGGAACGCAACGCCGAACCCGACCCGCTGTTCGGCAGCGACCTTCCCTATGCGCTGTCGTTCGGCGTGATCCAGGCGGGGGACTGGGCGAGCAACGTGCCCGACAAGCTCACCGCGGAGGGACGCCTCGGTGTGCAGCTGGACGAGGATCCGCGACAGGCCCGCCTGGCCCTCGAGGACGCCGTCGCGGAGGCGAGCG
>JAICRS010000136.1 GCA_025966335.1 Nocardioidaceae bacterium | reverse complement strand
TCGAGCCCGGTCAACTGGTGCCCCAACGACCAGACGGTGCTGGCCAACGAGCAGGTCGTCGGCGGCATGTGCGATCGGTGTGGTGCGGAGGTCACCAAGCGCGAGCTGACCCAGTGGTACTTCAAGGTCACCGACTACGCCCAGCGGCTGCTGGACGACATGGAGCCGCTGAAGGACACCTGGCCGGACCGGGTACTGGCAATGCAGCGCAACTGGATCGGCCGCAGCGAGGGCGCCTTCGTCGACTTTGAGATCGAGGGACGCGACGAGCCGGTGAGCGTGTTCACCACCCGCCCGGACACGTTGTACGGCGCGACGTTCTTCGTGGTGGCTGCCGACGCGAAGCTGGCCGGTGAGATCTGCGCGCCCGAGCAGCGGGAGGCCTTCGAGACCTACCTGGAGCAGGTCCGCAGGGAGACCGACATCGACCGGCTGTCCACGGACCGGGAGAAGACGGGTGTGTTCCTGGGCCGCTACGCCGTCAACCCGGTCTCCGGCGAGCGGATCCCGGTATGGGCCGCCGACTACGTGCTGGCCGACTACGGCACCGGCGCGGTGATGGCGGTGCCCGCGCACGACCAGCGCGACCTGGACTTCGCCAGAACGTTCGACCTGCCGGTCCGGATGGTCGTCGACACCGGCGAACCGGACCCGGCCGAGACGTTCGTCGCGACCCCGGGCGACGGCGCCTACGTGAACTCCGCGAGCGACGGGTTCAGCCTGGACGGGCTGACCGACAAGACCAGCGGGATCTCGCGGATCATCGAGCGGCTGGAGGCCGAGGGGCACGGCAAGGGCGCGGTCAACTTCCGGCTGCGCGACTGGCTGCTGTCCCGCCAGCGGTTCTGGGGCCCTCCGATCCCGATCGTCCACTGCGAGACGTGTGGCGAGGTCCCCGTCCCCGACGACCAGCTGCCCGTCGTACTGCCCGACCTGCGGGGCGCCGATCTCAAACCCAAGGGCACCTCGCCGCTGGCGGCCGCCGAGGACTGGGTCAACGTGGACTGCCCGTCGTGCGGGGGAGCGGCCAAGCGGGACAGCGACACGATGGACACCTTCGTCGACTCGTCGTGGTACTTCCTGCGGTTCTGTTCGCCGCACTACGAGGACGGCCCGTTCGACCCGGAGGCGGTCCGTCGGTGGATGCCGGCGCCGCAGTACGTCGGTGGTGTCGAGCACGCGATCCTGCACCTGCTGTACAGCCGGTTCTTCACCAAGGTCCTGCACGACATGGGCATGGTCGACTTCGAGGAGCCGTTCCTGGCGCTGCTGAACCAGGGCCAGGTGATCAACCAGGGCAAGGCGATGAGCAAGTCGCTGGGCAACGGCGTGAACCTGGGCGACATGATCGACCAGTACGGCGTCGACGCGGTCCGGCTGACACTGGTGTTCGCGGGCCCGCCCGAGGACGACATCGACTGGGCGGACATGTCCCCTTCCGGTTCGTTGAAGTTCCTGCAGCGGGCGTGGCGGTTGAGCGGTGACGTCGGCTCGGCGCCCGGTACTCCGGCCGAGGGCGGCGACGTCGCATTGCGCAAGGCAACCCACAAGACCGTGCACGAGGTCGAGCAGCTGGTCGACTCGCACCGGTTCAACGTGATGGTCGCGCGGGCGATGGAGCTGGTGAACGTGACCCGCAAGGCGATCGACTCCGGCTGCGGCGCAGGGGACCCGGCGGTGCGCGAGGCGGCCGAGACGGTGGCGATCATCCTGAGCCTGGTCGCGCCCTACACCGCGGAGGAGATGTGGTCCCGGCTGGGCCACGAGCCGACCGTCGCGAAGGCCGGCTGGCCGACCGTCGACGAGGCGCTGCTGGTCGAGGACTCGGTGACCGCGATCGTGCAGGTGCAGGGCAAGCTGCGCGCCAAGCTGGAGGTCAGCCCGGACATCTCCGCGGCCGACCTGGAGGCCATGGCATTGGCCGAGCCGGTGATCGTCAAGGCGCTGGAGGGCAAGACCGTGCGCAAGGTGATCGTCCGGGAGCCGAAGCTGGTCAACGTGGTCGCCGGCTGACCCTCACCCTCGGCGGACGTCACAGGCTCTGCAGGACTTCCTTGATGTCGTGGCTCCCGGTGAGCACGTCGAAGGTCTTGCCGATCGTCTCGGGGGTGTGCAGGGCCGCGAGCAGGGTCGCGGCGACGTCGGCGCGCGGGATCTCGCCCCGCTCCAGGGTGCCGACCTGGATCTGGTGGCTGCCCTCCGCGTCGGTCAGCCGGCCGGGCCGGACCACGGTCCAGTCGAGGTCGCGGCGGCGCAGGTCGTCGTCGGCCGCCTGCTTCGCGCGCAGGTACACCTGGAAGATGTCGTCGCTGTCCGGGTCGGCCTGCTCGGTGCCCATCGAGGACACCATCAGGTAGCGCCGTACGCCCGCCTGCTCCGCGGCTTCGGCCAGCAGCACCGCCGCGTTCTTGTCCACGGTCTCCTTGCGTGCGGCACCGCTGTTCGGGCCACCCCCGGCGGCGAACACCACCGCGTCGGCGCCGTCGAGCACCTCGGCGAGCTCCCCGACGGAGGCGTGCTCGAGATCGAGTACGACGGCCTCCGCGCCCACCTGTTCCAGGTCGGCGACATGGTCGGGGTTGCGGACCAGGCCCACCGGCTGGTCGCCGCGTTCGGCGAGCATCCGCTCGAGCAGCAGGGCGATCTGGCCGTGGCCTCCGGCGATGACGACGCGCATGTGGTTCCTCTCCTCGGATGTCCTTGGGCGTAGATGTGCCCCGTTCCGACGCAACAAGTCCCCGGCCGGGACGATTCCGGGTCGCACGCCGCGCGACCGGTACCCTTCGGGCATGTCCGGTCCGATCGCCCTGGTCACCGACTCCACGGCGTCGCTGCCGCCGGAGCTGGCCGCACGCCGCGGGATCATCGTGGTCCCGCTTCAGGTGGTGATCGGGGCGACCTCCTTCGACGAGGGTCTAGAGGGCGGCGCGACCCCGGAGACGGTTGCGGACGCGCTGCGCGAGTGGACCCCGGTCAGCACCTCGCGCCCCACGCCTGCGGCGATGTTGGAGGCCTACGAGCAGGCGGTCGCGGCGGGTGCGACCGAGGTGGTCTCGATCCATCTGTCCGGCGAGCTGAGCGGCACCTTCGAGTCGGCCCAGCTCGCCGCGCGGGACGCGCCGATCCCGGTCACCGTGGTGGACAGCCGCCAGCTCGGCATGGCGACCGGGTTCGCGGTGCTCAGTGCAGCCGACGTGCTCGACGACGGCGGCTCGGCCGCGGAGGCCGCGGAGGTCGCCACCCGGCGGGCGGAGCGCACCACGTCGCTGTTCTACGTCGACACGCTGGAGTACCTCCGTCGCGGCGGACGGATCGGTGCCGCCGCGGCACTGCTGGGTTCGGCGCTGGCCGTCAAGCCGCTGCTGCAGCTCGAGAACGGCCGGATCGGCTCGCTCGAGAAGGTGCGCACCTCCGCGCGCGCGTTGAGCCGCCTGGAGGAGCTAGCGGTCACCGCGGCTGGGGAGGACCCGGTCGACCTCGCGGTCGCGCACCTGGCCAACCCCGAGCGGGCGGAGCTGCTCGCCGGCAACCTGCGCGAGCGGCTCGCCGACAACCTCGACGGGCGGGACGTCCTCGTCGGCGAGGTGGGTGCGGTGATCGGTGCCCACGTCGGCCCCGGCATGGTCGCCGTCGTCGTCGCCCCCACGCCTCCCCGCTGAGACGTGCCCTTCTCCCCGTTGAGACGTGCGGTTTTCGCCTCCGAGACGTGGAGTTCTCACTGTCGAGACGCGAGGTTTTTCCGCGCGAGCGCCGGGTCGGCGCGCGGCGGCGAGTGGGGCGGTACGTCGCACGTGGAGCTGTGCCCGGAAACGGGGCGCCGGATCTGGCGCACATCCGGATCGACCGGGGCGGTTGTCCACAGGGCCTAGGAAGCAGGTTCCCGTGCCCGACCCGCCTCCCTAGATTCAACCCATGCGTTCCCGGAAGTCGGCCAACGACCACGTGTCCGAAGTGGCCCGTCGCCGGCTCGAGCTGCTGAGTGCCGAGCTGGCGCAGGTCCGCGCCAGCGCGGCCGCCACCGAGGAGGACCCGCGCGAGGCCGATGACCAGAACATCCCGCCGGCGATCCCGGCCGTCCCGGCGATCCCGGCGGCGCCGGCCGCGATTCAGCATCCAGCGTCTGAAACAGCACAGGCCGCGCAAGTGCCGCCCGGACTCGCGGCAGACGCAGCGGCGACACCGCTCGACGCAGCGACGCTGCTCGACGCAGCCGCGTCACCGCTCGACGCGTCGGCCGGGCCACTCGACGAAGCACCGACGTCCTCCGACGCGCCATCTGCACGTGCGCCGGGCCGGCACGCCCGGCGGTCGGTCGGTCTGACCGCCCGGGCCGGGGGATGGCTGCACGACCGGCTTCCACCGACGCTGCAGGGACGAGTGCAGATCGGAGCCTCGCATCTCACCGTGGTGGCGCTGCTCGTAGCCGCGGCACTCGCCGTGACGGCCTGGTGGGTGATCCGCGCCGATGGCGGCGGCACGATCGTCCCCACCGCTGCGGAACCGATGACCACCCCCGACTCCGCTGTTGCGGTCGTGCCTGCGGGAGGATCCACCAGCACGGAGGACGCCACGGGCGCGCCTTCGTCCACGACACCGACCGACACCGGCGAGCAGGTGGTGGTGGTCGACGTGGCAGGGAAGGTGCGCCGGCCGGGGATCGCGAGCCTGCCGCTCGGATCCCGGGTTGTGGACGCGATCGAGGCGGCAGGTGGACCACGCAGGGGCGTCGACCTGACCACGGTCAACCTGGCCCGGCTGCTGGTCGACGGCGAGCAGATCGTGGTCGGGGTGCCACCTCCTGCCGGGGTCGCCGCCCCTGCAGCGTCCGCACAGGGTGCGTCCTCGGCGGGAGTCCCCGCTCCGCTGGTGAACCTGAACTCCGCCACCCAGGCGGAGCTCGAGACGCTCCCTGGGGTGGGGCCGGTGACCGCGGCGGCGATCTTGCAGTGGCGCACCGACAACGGGGCGTTCAGCTCGGTGGACGAGCTGCTCGAGGTCTCCGGGATCGGTGACGCGACCCTGGCGGAGATAGCGCCCTTCGTCACCATCTGATGGCCGTCTGATGGTCAAGGCGCGCGCGGTCGTGCCGGGGCTCGCGGCCACCTCGGCCCTCGACGACGTCCGGCCGACCGGCGACCACGCCGTCCGGCCGACCGGCCACACCGGTCGCGCCTCGCCCGGACCGGACGATCCAGCGACCGAGCAACCGCCCCCGGACCTCCGGGTGGTGCTGCTCGCTGCCGTGGCCTGGCTGGGCGCGCTGAGCGGGTTCCTTCTTCCCGAGTGGGTCACGGGCGCCCTCCTCGCCGGCCTGCTCGCGCTGCTGGTGCGCAGGCACCGCCGGGGCCGGCCGGCGCTGCTGCTTGCCGGATGCGTCGCGGCATGTGCCGCGGTGGCGTGCTCGGCGATGCTGCGGGCGCAGGCCAACGACCACAACCCGGTTGCAGAGCTTGCGGGCGAGGAGGCGTTCGTCTCCGCGGTTGCCCGAGTCACCTCCGACCCGCGCCTGCGACAGGGCGACTACGGCCCCTTCGTGCTGGTCCGCACGCAGGTCCGCGAGGTCACGGGACGCGGGGAGACGCACCGGACCGCCGTACCCGTGCTCGTGATCGCGGGGACGGAGTGGAAGGACGTCGAGCTCGGCGCGCGGGTGAATGTCGAGGGAAGGCTGGCGCGTGCCGACGGCGACGACCTGGCCGCGGTGGTCTCGACGAGCAGGGCGCCGACCGTGCTCGCGGAACCGGGCGGCCTCTACGACGCGGCGGCCTCGGTGCGCGCCGGGATCCGGGCGGCGGTGGTCCCGGCCGGTCCCGACGAGCAGACGTTGATCCCGGCACTCGTGGTCGGCGACGACCAAGGCATGTCCGAGGACCTCGTCGAGGACTTCCGGGTCTCCGGGCTGACCCACCTGGCGGCCGTCTCCGGCACCAACCTCACCTTGGTCGTCGGCTTCGTGCTCATCGTCGCCCGGTGGGCGGGGGTGCGGGCCCGCGGGCTGATCGTGGTCGGGGCGCTCGGTGTCGCCGGCTTCGTGCTGCTTGCACGCACCGAGCCGAGCGTGGTCCGTGCGGCGGCGATGGGGTCGGTGGCGCTGATCGGGATGGGTTCCGACGGGCGGCAGAAGGGTGTCCGCGCTCTCGGTGTCGCGGTCTTCGCGCTGCTGCTGTTCGACCCGTGGCTCGCGCTGTCGATCGGCTTCGCGCTGTCGGCTCTGGCGACCGCGGGCATCCTGTTCCTGGCGCCGCCGTGGCGGGACGCGTTGATGCGTTGGCTTCCCCGGCCGGTGGCCGAGGCCGTCGCGGTTCCCCTTGCGGCGCAGCTGGTGTGTACGCCGGTCGTGGCCGCGATCTCCGGGCAGGTCAGCCTGGTCGCGGTGGTGGCGAACCTGCTCGTCGCCCCGGCGGTGGGACCCGCGACCGTCCTCGGACTGGTCGGCGGTCTGACCATGCTTCTGCTCGACCCCGTCGGCCTGTTCCTCGGCCGGCTGGCGGGCTGGTGTGCGTGGTGGATCGTCAGTGTCGCGCAGCAGAGCGCGCGGATGCCCACGGCCGCGGTGGAGTGGTCGGCCTCTGCCATGGCGATCGCCGCCCTGTCGGTGCTGTGCCTCCTGCTCGCCCTGGTGATGCCCCGGTTCCTCGAACGCCGGTGGTGCTCGCTCGGCGGTGCGCTGCTGATGCTGCTGACCGTCGTACGCCCCCTGCCGACACCCGGCTGGCCGCCCTCCGGGTGGGTGATGGTCGCCTGCGACGTGGGCCAGGGCGATGCCCTCGTGCTGAATGCGGGCGGCGGCGCGGCGGTCCTGGTCGATGCCGGTCCGGACCCGGAGGCGCTCAGCACCTGCCTGCAGCGGTTGGACGTCGACCGGGTGCCAGTGGTGTTGCTCACCCACTTCCACGCGGACCACATCGCGGGCCTGCCGGCGGTGCTCGAGGAGCATGCGGTCGGCGAGGTGGAGGTGACCGCGGTGCGCGACCCGGTGGCGAACGCCGCGGCGGTCGCGGCCTGGACCGAGGGCGCCGGCGTCCCGGTCCGGGTTCCCGGCTACGCCGAGGTGCGGCGGGTGGGCGATCTCCGCTGGCAGGTGGTCGGTCCGTCCCGGCAGGTCGTCGGAGCCGGAACGGGGGAGGAGGGCTCGCTGGCCAACAACGCGAGCGTGGCGCTGCTGGTGGTCTCCCGCGGCATCCGGATCCTGCTCACCGGCGACATGGAGCCCGAGGCGCAGCAGCTGATGGACCGGTCGATCACCGATCTGCACGTGGACGTCCTGAAGGTGCCGCACCACGGCAGCCGCTACCAGGACCCGGAGTTCCTGTCCGGGCTCGGCGCCCGGTTGGCGGTGATCTCGGTGGGCGAGGACAACGACTACGGCCATCCCTCACCGGAGACGATGGCCGTCCTCGAGAACGCGGGGATGCTGGTGCGACGTACCGACATCTCCGGCGACGTGGCGGTCGTGGTGCGCGGAGGCGAGCTGCGGGTGGTCACCTCGGCGGACTGACGGGCAGCGAGTACGTCGGACGCCCGGTCCTCAGGTCTGCGAGCCGACCGGAACGGAACTGTCGAGCCGCTCCACGGAGTCGCCCACCCGGACCTCACCCGGCTGCTCGACGGCGGCGATGACGCCGAGCGTGAGCCGATCCGGTCCGCGCTCGTCAGCGAGTGCGCGCAGGCCGGACCAGTCCCGGGCCCCGGTGCTCGGCGAGTAGTTGATCACCACGCAACGCTCCAGCGCGTGCGTGACGCGGACCAGCGCCTGGCCGAGCCGGAGCCGGTCCCCGACCCAGGCGTCCTCCTCGAACGCGGCGGCGCCGTCGAGTTCGACGAGCATCCGGTACCGACCCCGTGTCGGCCGGCCGAGCTCCGTCGGCGCGCCCAGCGCGTCTGCGGATGCGCGACCGACCAAGG
>JAICRS010000146.1 GCA_025966335.1 Nocardioidaceae bacterium | reverse complement strand
TCGCGCTCAAGCGAGCCAGCGCCTCCTCCCGGGACAGCAGCCGGACCTCGTCCTCGCCGCGACCCCACCGGCGGGCACCGGCCACCTCGGCCTGCGCGCTGCGCCACTGTGCCGCGCTGCGGGCCAGCGAGATCGTCCCGCCCTTCGCGTAGTGGGCATCGAGGTGCTCGGCCTCGATGACCCGGCCGACCTCGTCGACGGAGTCGCGCATCGCCTCGTGCTGGGCCAGGGCAGCGACCCTGCTGGAGCCGGGAAGCGCGGCCATCTTGCCCAGGGCGGCGGGGAACAGCGCCGAGCACCAGCCGCCGTTGCGGCCCGAGGCCCCGAAGCCCGCGGTCTCCGCCTCCAGCACCACCACCCGCAGCGTCGGGTCCTCGCGCAGCAGGTAGTAGGCCGTCCACAGGCCGGTGAAGCCGGCGCCGACCACGGCCACGTCGGCCTGCAGGTCACCGGGCAACGGATCGCGGGGGACCCAGTCGTCGGGCGTGGTCTGGTGCCACAACGACAGGTCCCGGTAGGGGTTGCTCAGCGGACGCCCCAGGAGTAGGTCTGCTTGCGCAGCTTGAGGTACATGAACGTCTCGGTGGACACCACGTTGTCGATCTTGCGGATCCGGGTGGACAGCACCTCGAGCAGGTGCTCGTCGCTCTCGCAGACCACCTCGGCGAGCAGGTCGAAGGAGCCGGCGGTGATCACGACGTAGTCGACCTCGTCCATGGTCACGAGCTGGTCGGCGATCGGTTCGAGCTCGCCCATCGCCTTGATCCCGATCATCGCCTGGCGGGCGAACCCCAGCTCCAGGGGGTCGGTCACCGCGACGACCTGCATCACGCCGCTGTCGGTGAGCCGCTGCACCCGCTGCCGCACGGCCGCCTCGGACAGGCCGACCACCTTGCCGATGGCGGCGTAGGACCGGCGGCCGTCCTGCTGCAGCTCCTCGATGATCGCCTTGGAGACCTCATCGAGGTGGTTGCCGTTACGCTCTGACCTCGCTGATTTAGCCACGCGCCGATCTTGACAGGGCAAAGTAAAGCGCGTCAAAGGAATCGCCCAAGCTTTTCAAGCGATTTCGTTGCATTGCCGTTTCATTTCTACTGAATCCCTTGTCGGTCGCCGTAGTCTTTGACAGTATCCACACCACTCAACGGTCGCCCGCTTGCAGGAGGTTCGGCATGTCCCAGGATCGAACAACGCTCGATGCGCTTGCGCGGATGAGCCAGGGCCGGGGGCTCAGCCGGCGCGGCTTCCTGCGCGGTGCCTCGCTCTCGGCGCTCGCCCTGTCCAGCGGCCCGCTGCTCGCGGCCTGCGGCACGGAAGGCGCCCAGCAGACCACGGAGTCCTGTGTCAGCGAGGACCTCTCGGCGACCGAGAAGCGGCTGCACTGGTCCAACTGGCCGCTCTACATCGACCAGGCCAAGGTCAAGCAGAACGGCGAGAAGGTCACCGTCTACCCCTCGCTGCAGCAGTTCCAGGAGGAATCGGGCATCGAGGTCGAGTACGTAACCGACGTCAACGACAACGCCGAGTTCTTCGGCATCGTCCGCAACCAGCTCGCCGACTGCCAGTCGACCGGTCGCGACATCTTCGTGCTCACCGACTACATGGCGGCCCGGATGGTCAACCTCGGGTGGATCCAGAAGCTGGACAGGGCCAACCTGCCCAACGTCGAGGCCAACCTGGTCGAGAACCTCAGGTCCCCGGGATGGGACAAGAACCGAGACTACTCCGTTCCGTGGCAGAGCGGCCTGACCGGGATCGCCTACAACTCGAAGCTCACCGGTGAGGTGCGCAGCTTCGAGGAGCTGCTGACCCGCAGCGACCTCAAGGGCAAGGTCAGCCTCCTCTCGGAGATGCAGGACACGATGATCTTCATGCTGCTGCTCGAGGGGGCGAACCCGGAGGACTTCACCGACGACGAGTTCAGTGCCGCCTGCGAACGGCTGCAGAAGGCGGTCGACTCCGGCCAGATCCGCGCCTTCACCGGCAACGAGTACGCCCAGGACCTCGTCAAGGGCAACGTGGTGGCCTGCGAGGCCTGGTCCGGCGACGTGATCCAGCTGCAGTTCGACAACCCCGACATCAAGTTCGTCGCCCCGGAGGAGGGGCTGTCCCTGTGGAGCGACAACATGATCGTTCCGAACAAGGCGACCCACAAGACCAACGCCGAGATGCTGATGAACTACTACTACCAGCCGGAGGTCGCCGCCCAGGTGGCCGCGTGGGTGAACTACATCTGCCCGGTGGCCGGGGCGCAGGAGGCGATGACGAAGATCGATCCGAGCCTCGCCGAGAACCAGCTGATCTTCCCCGGCGCCGACCTGCTGGCCAACACCTACGACTTCATGAGCCTGGACCAGAAGACCGAGCAGAAGTACCAGCAGCAGTTCGCTGCGGTGATCGGAGCCTGACACCGTGACCGCTTCCCACGCAGCCTCCGACGCATCCGGCGCCGATCTGGCTCTCTCCTCCGTCACGAAGCGGTTCGGCAGCTTCACCGCCGTCGACGACCTCGACCTGCTCGTCGGTCGCGGCCAGTTCTTCGCGCTGCTCGGGCCGTCCGGCTGCGGCAAGACCACGACCCTGCGGATGGTGGCCGGGCTCGAGGAGCCGACCGCGGGCCGGATCGATCTCGCCGGCAAGGACATCACCCGGCTCAAGCCCTACAAGCGGCCGGTCAACACGGTGTTCCAGAACTACGCGCTGTTCCCACACCTGAACATCTTCGAGAATGTGGCGTTCGGCCTGCGCCGCCGCGGGGTCAAGGACGTCAAGGGCCAGGTCCAGGACATGCTGGACCTGGTCGAGCTCTCGTCGTACGGCGGGCGCCGTCCGGGGCAGCTGTCGGGGGGACAGCAGCAGCGGGTCGCGCTTGCCCGGGCCCTCATCAACCGGCCACAGGTGCTCCTGCTCGACGAGCCGCTGGGCGCGCTCGACCTCAAGCTGCGCCGGCAGATGCAGATCGAGCTCAAGCGGATCCAGACCGAGGTCGGGATCACCTTCATCCACGTCACCCACGACCAGGAAGAGGCCATGACCATGGCCGACACCATCGCGGTGATGAACGAGGGCGTGATCGAGCAGATGGGCGGGCCGACCGAGCTCTACGACAACCCGGCCACCACGTTCGTGTCCAACTTCCTCGGCCAGTCCAACCTGGTCGCCGGTGAGGTGCTCGGCCAGAGCGGGCACGAGCTGGTCGTCGCCGTCGAGGGCAGCAAGCTGGGGGTGCCGATGGACCGGGCCCGCAGCACCAGCGGTGCGGTCTGGGTCGGCGTGCGCCCGGAGAAGGTGTTCCTCGCCGCGTCCGGCACCGAGACCGAGGACAACGACAACGTGCTGCGCGGTGCGGTGGTCACCGACGTCAGCTTCATCGGCGTCTCCACCCAGTACCTCGTGCGGATGCCGTGGTCGCAGGAGCTCACCGTGTTCGAGCAGAACACCGGCGCCCGCGAGTCGTTCCGGCCTGGAGATGCGGTCGACCTGCACTGGATGGCGGCGCACACGTTCGTGCTCGACGCCGCCCAGGACGCGCACGCCGGCGACGAGACCTACGACGCCGACCTGGCTCCCGCGGGAGCGGGCACGTGACCGTCGCGGACGTCGGGCGGGTGGTCGAGGGAACCGAGGACGAGCCACCGCGCCGGCCACGTCGCCGCAGCGGCTGGGCCACCGGCTACCTCCTGCTCCTGCCCGGCCTGTTGTGGCTGGTGCTGTTCTTCGCGGTGCCCACGATCCAGCTGGTGGCGACGTCGTTGTACGACCAGGCCGGCTCGCTGGACACCGGGTATGCGATGACCTGGTCGTTCGGCAACTACCTGGACGCGCTCTCGACGTACCGGCAACCGTTCCTGCGCTCGCTGATGTACGCCACCGTGGCGACCGTGGCGGCGTTGCTGCTGGCCTATCCGCTGGCCTACGCCATCGCGTTCAAGGCCGGGCGGTTCAAGAACCTGATGCTGGTGCTGGTGATCGCGCCGTTCTTCACCAGCTTCCTGGTCCGCACCCTGGCCTGGAAGTCGATCCTGTCCGACAACGGCTTCATCGTGCAGACCCTGCAGACGATCGGGATCCTCGGCCCCGACGGCCGGCTGCTGGCCACCTCGGTCGCCGTGGTCACCGGCCTGACCTACAACTTCCTGCCGTTCATGGTGCTGCCGCTCTACGCCAGCCTGGAGAAGATCGACCCGCGGCTGATGGAGGCCGGCAAGGACCTGTACGCCAACGGCTTCACCTCGTTCCGCAAGATCACCCTGCCGCTGTCGATGCCCGGGGTGGTGGCCGGGACGCTGCTCACGTTCATCCCGTCCGCGGGTGACTACATCAACTCGGAGCTGCTCGGCACCCCGCAGCAGTACATGATCGGCAACGTCATCGACAACACGTTCCTGGTCCAGCTCAACTACCCGATCGCCGCCGCGTGCTCGGTGATCCTGATGATCGTCATCGTGATCATGGTGCTGGTCTACGTCCGACGTGCCGGGACGGAGGAGCTGGTATGACCGCCCTGCAGCGGACCGGACGCTGGATCGGGGACCACGTGGTGCTGTTCATGGCGGCGGTGGTGCTGCTCTACATGTTCCTGCCGATCTTCTTCGTGGTGCTGATGTCGTTCAACGACCCGGTCAGCCGACTGGCCTACGAGTTCGACGCGTTCACCCTCGACAACTGGCTGAACCCGTGCAGCGCGGCGGGGATGTGCGACTCGGTGGTGAAGAGCCTGCAGATCGGCTTCCTGGCCACCTTCGGTGCGACGGTGCTCGGCACGCTGGTCGCCTTCGCGCTGGTGCGGCACCGGTTCCGCGGCCGGTCGGCGACCAGCCTGCTGATCTTCCTGCCGATGGCCACGCCCGAGGTGGTGATGGGCTCCTCGCTGCTGGCGCTGTTCACCACGGCCGGTCTGGCCGGCAGCCTCGGCTTCTGGTCGATCCTGATCGCGCACATCATGTTCTGCCTCTCCTTCGTGGTGGTCACCGTGAAGGCGCGGCTGGCCGGTCTCGACTCGAGGTACGAGCAGGCGGCGATGGACCTTTACGCCAACGAGTGGCAGACGTTCTGGCGGGTCACCTTCCCGCTGGTGTTCCCCGGCATCCTGGCCGCGGCGCTGCTGAGCTTCTCGCTGTCCTTCGACGACTTCATCGTCACCAACTTCAACCACGGCAACACGATCACGTTCCCGATGTTCGTCTGGGGGTCCGCACAGCGCGGCATCCCGCCGCAGGTCAACGTGATCGGCACGATGATGTTCCTGCTCGCACTGCTGCTGGTCATCGGCAGCGGCGCCGTCAACCGCCGACGCGCCCGGTAGCCGTGACCCCCAGCGTCGTGGACCCCGGACCGGCTCGCGCCCTGGCGGCGGCGGAACCCGGAGTGTTCTGGCTCGCCGACCCGGACCGGCCCGAGCCGCTGCCGGCGCTCCGTGGCCGCCACGAGGCGGACCTGGCCGTGGTCGGTGGCGGCTACAGCGGCCTGTGGACCGCGCTGCGGGCCAAGGAGAGGTACCCCGACCTCGACGTGGTCGTCCTCGAGGCAGGCCGCTGCGGGGACCAGGCCAGCGGCCGCAACGGCGGCTTCGCCAGCTCCAGCCTGACCCACGGGTTCGGCAACGGCCAGGCGCGCTGGCCCGAGGAGCTGTCCGCGCTGGACCGGATCGGTGCGGCGAACCTGGAGGCGATCGGCGAGACCGTGGACCGCTACGGGATCGACTGCGCCTGGGAGCGGACCGGCGAGCTGATGGTCGCCACCGCCGCGCACCAGGTCGAGGAGCTCGACGACCTCGCCGGTGAGATGCGCGGCGCCGGTCACGACGTGGAGCTGCTCGACGAGCCGGCGGTGCGGGCACAGGTGGCCTCCCCGACGTACCTCGCCGGCCTCTGGGACCGGCACGGCACCGCGATGGTCGAGCCGGCCCGGCTGGCCTGGGGGCTGCGTCGTGCCTGCCTCGACCTCGGGGTCCGGATCCACGAGCACACGCCGGTGACCGGCCTCGCCCGCGACGGTGCCGGCATGGTGCTGCGCTCCCGCGACGGCCGGGTCCGCGCCGGTCGGGTGGCGCTGGCGACGAACGCGTTCCCTCCGCTGCTACGCCGGCTGCGGCTGATGACCGTGCCGGTCTACGACTACGTGCTGATGACCGAGCCGCTGTCGACCGAGCAGAGGGACGCGGTCGGCTGGCGGAACCGGCAGGGCGTGGGGGACTCGGCGAACCAGTTCCACTACTACCGGCTGACCCGCGACAACCGGATCCTGTGGGGCGGCTACGACGCGGTGTACTACTACGGCAGCCGGATCCACCGCCGGCTCGAGCAGAGCGAGGTCACCCACGGCCTCCTCGCCGAGCACTTCTTCGAGACCTTCCCCCAGCTCGACGGGCTGCGGTTCAGCCACCGGTGGGGCGGGGTGATCGACACGTGCACCCAGTTCGCCGCGTTCTTCGGCCGGGCGTACGACGGGCGGGTGGCCTACGCGATGGGCTATACCGGCCTAGGGGTCGCGGCCACCCGGTTCGGGGCCGACGTGATGCTGGACCTGCTGCAGGGGGAGGAGACCGAGCGGACCGCGTTGCGGATGGTGCGCGAGAAGCCGCTGCCGTTCCCGCCCGAGCCGATCCGCTTCGCCGGCGTACAGCTGACCCGGTGGTCGATGGACCGGGCCGACGCGAACGCGGGGCGGCGGAACCTGTGGCTGCGGACGCTGGACCGGATGGGCCTCGGCTTCGACTCCTGAGCATCCTGCGGGGGTGCCTGCGGCCGCGGTCGTCGCGCTCCGAGGACACAATCGCATGTGTGCTGCTTGCCCACGTTCCGGCGACAAAACCGTGTCACAACGGCACAGGTGTGCCGCGACATAGGAGCATCTCCGGCCATATCGGCCCGAAAAGCTCCTTTCTTCCTCCGTGAGGCTCTGTCCCGACGGCCGGACCTACAGCAGCGTCCAGGCCTGCTCGAGCACGCTGCGCAGGCCCTGCTCCATCTCGTCGAAGTGCTCCTGCTCGCAGATCAGCGGGGGCGAGAGCTGGATCACCGGGTCGCCGCGGTCGTCGGCCCGGCAGTAGAGGCCGGCGTCGAAGAGCGCCTTGGACAGGAAGCCACGCAGCAGCTTCTCGGACTCGGCGTCGTTGAAGGTCTCCTTGGTGGCCTTGTCCTTGACCAGCTCGATCCCGTAGAAGTAGCCGTCGCCGCGGACGTCGCCGACGATCGGCAGGTCGTTGAGCTTCTCCAGCGTGGACCGGAACGCGTCCTGGTTGGCCAGCACGTGCTTGTTGATGCCCTCGCTCTCGAACACGTCGAGGTTGGCCAGCGCCACCGCCGAGGAGACCGGGTGACCGCCGAAGGTGTAGCCGTGGGCGAACATCTCGGTGCCGTGCAGGAACGGCTCCATCAGCTTGTCGGAGGCGATCATCGCGCCGAGCGGGGCGTAGCCGGAGGTCAGTCCCTTGGCGCAGGTGATCATGTCCGGCTCGTAGCCGTAACGCTCGGCGCCGAACATGTGGCCGAGCCGGCCGAAGGCGCAGATCACCTCGTCGGAGACCAGCAGCACGTCGTACTGGTCGCAGATCTCGCGCACCCGCTGGAAGTAGCCGGGCGGCGGCGGGAAGCAGCCGCCGGAG
>JAICRS010000322.1 GCA_025966335.1 Nocardioidaceae bacterium | reverse complement strand
TCCAGCAGCGCCGCGAGCAGCCCCATCCCGCCGGGAACCGTCCACGCGCCGAAGCTCTGCTCGACGTAGGCCATCACCCCCATCCACGCCGGCACGTTGCGCGGGTCGTGCCCGTCGAGGACCACCGGGCTGAGGGCGATGTCGCGCAGCCGCTGATCCTTGAACGCCGTGCGCACCAAGCGTTGCAGGGTCTGCCGGGTGTGGATCAGCTGCCGGGTGGGCCTGTCGACGTGCTCGGGGGAGTACGGCCGCTCGAGATAGTCATGGCGCAGCACCTGCCACGTCTCGGCGAACCCGCGGGTGTAGCCGAGCCACCGCTCGCCCGCCCCGGAGCCGAGCCCCTCGTCGAGCGCCTCCCGCTGCGCGGCCCGGCTGGCCGGCGGCATCCTCACCGTCGACCCGTCCTCGAACCGGTGCTCGCGCATCGGGTCCACCGGCACCAGCTCGAGCTCGCGCTCCAACGGCCGCCCGGACTTGCGGAACAGGTCGCGCAGCACCGCGGGCAACGCGACCGAGGTGGGGCCGGTGTCCCAGCGGTACCCGTCCCGCTCGAGGAAGCCGATCGCACCGCCGACCCGGTCCAGCCGCTCCACGAGGGTCACCTGATGGCCCAGCTTGGCCAGGCGTACGGCGCTCGCGCAGCCACCGAGCCCGCCACCGACCACCACCACCCGCGTCATGCAGGCGAGCCTAGGTGAGCCGCACGTCCGGGGCGGCCTCGACCGGGCCGAAGTCGGTGCCGAAGTGTTCGTCGAGGAAGCGCATCAGCGCCACGTTCAACGGCGCCAGCCGTTCCCCGGGCCGGAGCACGTCCGGGCTGTCGATCTTCGCGAAGGTGCCCGACCCGGTCGGACCGACCTGCACGGCAAGGTCACCGTCGTCGGCCGGTGTCAGCCGGGACCCGTCCCAGCGGGCCGGCACCTCGACGGAGTCCTCGACCGTGGCGCGCATCGTGATCGCGACCGGCCTGCCGATCCGGTTCGCTTCCAGGCCGGGCAGCGCCCAGTCCTCGAGCTCCGCGGTCGTCACCCGAGGGTCGCGGCCGGCGACCAGGTTCATGTGCAGGAGCCAGAGCGCGTCCGCGTCCAGCGCCCGGATGAGATTGGACGCGCCGCCGGACATCCGCGGGTTCACCTCGGTCGGCCGGAACCCGTCCTCGGTGAGCACGCCGTCGATGCCGAAGAAGCCGCGGTAGCCGGCGCGGTCGGCCAGGTGTTCGCCCGTACGTCGGACCAGGTCCCTCATCTGGGCACGGTCGGAGGCCGGCGGGTCCCAGGTCGTGCCCATCCCACCGAACACGAACCGCTTCTCCTCGCGGATCCGCAGCATCGCCAGCTCCATCGGCCGGAACGCGGCCACTCCGTCCGGCAGGACGATCCCGTGGATGCTGCACGGCACGCCCTCCAGGAACGGCATCACCCGCACCCGGTCGCAGCGCGGTGCGAAGAACGCGAACGCCGCCTTCTGCTCCTGCTCGGTCTCCACCCAGCGGACGAAGTCGCCACCACCGTTGATGCCGCCCCGGGCGTCACCGGACCACACCGTGCCCTGCCCGCGGTCCAGCCTCTGAGCAGCCTCGCGCAGGGCGTCGAGGTCGACGTCGACCACGATCGACGGCGCTCGCGGGGCGTCCACCGCGGTCCAGATCTCCTCGACGAGGATCTTGTCCTCCAGCGCGATCCAGGTGGCCGGGCGTCCGCCGTACACCCGCCGGCCGAGCAGCGGCTCATTCACGACGAACGGGTCGAGGCACCACACAGCCTCACCGTCCGGGTCGTAGTCCTCGACCGCGGCGCGCACCTTCCCGGGCAGGTTGTGCGCCAGGACGTTGTGGGAGCGCACCTCCTCGGTCATCGAGGTGTGCTCGACCGGGTCGAAGGTGGCCACGACGGCATCGCCCTCCGGCGGGACGGGACCGGTCCCGCGCGACCCGACCACCACCAGCGGCTTCGCGGCGCCGAGGGCGTGCAGCAGCGCGACCTGGTCGGTGTAGGCGGCCAGCACCCCGAAGCCGATGATCACCTTCCGTCCGGTGAAGACCTCACCGAGCCTGCGGCGCCAGGCCTCGCGTTCGGAGTCGTCGGCCAGGTTCATCCACCAAGGCTAGGTGTGCCGGGCGCAACGGGGCGACCGGTTTAGCCGGCCTGCCGGTGGTCGGCTGACCCTCGGTCAGGCCACCTGCCGGTCGCGGCCCTTCCGCCGCCGCCAGCCGCGGCGCACCCGGCGGATCACCAGAAACAGAATCACCGTGCCGAGCACCAGCAGCACCGCGGTCACACCCAGCGCGATCCACGGGTGGTAGAGGACGAGCAGCACCACCCCGGCCACGGTGATGTCCTCGCCGAGGCTGGCGCCGACGTTGGTCACCGGCTCCGGTGAGGTGTTGATCGCCAGCCGGATCCCCGACTTGACCGCGTGCGAGGCCAGCGCGGTGCCGCCACCGAGGGCGGCGTACAGCGCCTGCTCCAGCGTGGAGGCGTCACCCGCCACGAGCAGCGCGATCACCGCACCGGCGGTGGGCCGGATCGCGGTGGAGATCGCGTCCCAGGTGGAGTCGATGTAGGGGATCTTGTCCGCGACGAAC
>JAICRS010000221.1 GCA_025966335.1 Nocardioidaceae bacterium | reverse complement strand
GTGACGTGATCGCCGACGCGCTTTCGCGACACGCGCCCGATGTGCCCGTGATCGATGTCGAGGGCGGCGACACTTCTGTCATGGACCGCGTGGTCGCGGCGGCGGCAGACCTGGCACAGCCGGGAGACACCGTGCTGCTCGCCCCGGGATGCGCGTCCATGGACATGTTCGCGAACTACGGCGCGCGCGGCGACGCGTTCACCGAGTCCGTGCGCAGGCTCCGCGACCGGTAGGGGAGACCGAGCTCTCCCGGGCGACACGACGGAAGGGCTGGATGTGACCACGGCCACCGGACAGCAGCGTCCGCGAAGCGCTGTGGCCGGCGGACTACCCGGACGGGTCCGCGCGCTGCGGCACGCGCTGGACCGGCCGCTGACGTCCTACTACCTCCTGCTCGGCGCCTCCACCCTGCTGCTCACGATCGGCCTGGTGATGGTGCTCAGCGCCTCCAGCGTCTCGGCCTACCGCGACTTCGGCAGCAGCTACCACTACGTGCTCAAGCAGCTGATGTGGGTGGGACTGGCGCTGCCGGTCGCGTTCGTGGTGGCGAAGCTGCCACTGCGAGTGCTCCGCGGGCTGGCCTGGCCGGGACTGATCGTGGCCACCGTGCTGGTCGGGCTGACCCAGATCCCCGGCGTGGGCGTGGAGGTCAACGGCAACACGAACTGGCTGGCGCTCGGCCCGCTGACCCTGCAGCCCGCGGAGATCGCCAAGCTGGCCGTGATCTTGTGGTCCGCGGACCTCTATGCCCGCAAGGAGAAGCTGCTCGGCGACTGGAAGCACGCGCTGATCCCGATGCTGCCCGTCACCGGGTTCATCACCTTCCTCGTGGTCAAGGGCGGTGACCTCGGCACCGCACTGGTGCTGTTCGCGATCATCCTCGGCATGCTCTGGGTGGTCGGCGCGCCCGCCCGGCTCTTCGTCGGCTCGCTGCTGTCGGTCGGTGCGCTCGCGATGTGGCTGGCCAGCACCAGCGCCGAACGCCTGGAGCGGTTGACCAACTTCGTGGACCCGTTCAAGGACTACCAGGGCGCGGGGTGGCAGCCGGCTCACGGCCTGTTCGCGATGTCGTCCGGTGGCTGGTTCGGCAAGGGCATCTCCGCCAGCCAGCAGAAGTGGGGCAGCCTGCCCGAGGCGCACACCGACTTCATCTTCGCGGTGCTCGGCGAGGAGCTCGGGCTGGTCGGCACGATGCTGGTGCTCGTGCTGTTCCTGACCATCGCGTACGCCGGGATCCGGGTGGCCGTGCGCACCAAGGACCCCTTCGTCCGCTACATGTCGGCCGGCATCACGATCTGGCTGATGTCCCAGATGATGATCAACATCGGCATGGTGCTCGCGCTGCTGCCGGTCATCGGCATCCCGCTTCCGCTGGTGTCATACGGTGGGTCCGCACTGCTGCCGTCGCTGGTGGCTCTGGGCCTGCTGGTCTCGTTCGCGCGGACCGAGCCGGGTGCGGCCGCGGCGCTGAAGGCGAAACGCCGTCGGCGCAGCGCCGGGGTGACCGCGGGCGGCGGACTGTCGAGACGAGGAACCTGAGTTGAGAGCACTCCTAGCCGGCGGGGGGACGGCGGGACACACGTCACCGCTGCTGGCCACCGCCGACGCGCTCCGCCGGATCGACGACACGGTCGAGGTCACCGCGCTGGGCACCGCCCGCGGCCTCGAGGTCCGGGTGGTGCCGGAGGCGGGCTACCCGCTCGAGCTGATCCCGCCGGTGCCGCTGCCGCGCAAGCCGTCGGCCGACCTGCTCCGCGTGCCGAACCGGCTCCGCGGTGCGGTGTCCGCGACGCTGGACGTCTTCGACCGGGTCCGCCCGGACGTGGTGGTCGGCTTCGGCGGCTACGTGTCGATGCCCGCCTACTTCGCCGCCCGCCGCCGCAGGATCCCGCTGGTCGTGCACGAGGGCAACGCGGTCCCGGGGATCGCGAACAAGGTCGGCGCCCGGTTGACCAGGCACGTCGCGACCAGCTTCCCGGACACCCCGCTGCGGAACGGCGCCTATCTCGGTCTGCCGATCCGGCGGATGATCTCCACCCTGGACCGTCCCGGGCTACGGGAGGAGGCGCGACGTACCTTCGGCCTCGACACCGACCGCCCGACGCTGCTGGTCACCGGCGGGTCCCAGGGGGCGCGCCGGCTCAACCAGTCGGTGTCCGGTGCGCAGCGTGCGCTGGCCGATGCCGGGGTCCAGGTGCTCCATGTCGTGGGGGCGTCGGGGTCGGCGAGCGTGGACCGCCGGCCGGACGATCCGTCGTACGTCGTCGTCCCCTATGTCGACCGGATGGACCTCGCCTACGCCGCCGCGGACCTGGTGGTCTGCCGGGCCGGCGCGAACACGGTCACCGAGGTCTCTGCCGTGGGTCTGCCGGCGGTGTTCGTGCCGCTCCCGATCGGCAACGGCGAGCAGGAGCACAACGCCCGCCCGGTCGTCGACGCCGGCGGCGGGCTGCTGGTCCAGGACACCGCGTTCACCCCGGAGTGGGTCGCCGCGTCCGTGCCGTCGCTGGTGACCGACGGCGCGCGGCTGCACACGATGTCGACCGCGGCGGCCGACCTGATCCCGCGCGACGCCGACGAGAAGCTCGCCCGGATGGTGCTGGCGGCGGCGCGATGAGAGTTCCGGTCCCCTCCGAGCTGCTGCCCGCCGACCGGCTCGGCCGGGTGCACTTCGTCGGCATCGGCGGCGCCGGCCTGTCCGGGATTGCGCGGATCATGCTGGCCCGCGGGATCGCCGTCAGCGGCAGCGACGCGAAGGAGTCGCGGACGATCGAGGCGTTGCGGGCCCTCGGCGCGACCTGCCACGTCGGCCACGACGGGGCGCACGTGCGCGACGCGGACACCGTGGTGGTGTCCACCGCGGTCCGCGAGGACAACCCCGAGGTGGTCGAGGCGGTCCGGCAGGGGCTGCGGCTGTTGCCCCGCTCGGCCGCCCTCGAGTCGGTGATGCAGGGGCGTCGGGTGGTCGCCGTGGCCGGCACGCACGGGAAGACCACCACCACCTCGCTGCTCACCGTCGCGCTGCAGCACTGCGGCGCCGACCCGTCGTTCGCGATCGGCGGCGAGCTCAACGAGTCCGGCGCCAACGCCCACGACGGCAGCGGTGACCTGTTCGTGGCCGAGGCCGACGAGAGCGACGGCGCGTTCCTGGTCTACTCCCCGTACGCCGCGCTGGTCACCAACGTGGAGGCCGACCACCTCGACAACTACGGGACCGAGGAGGCCTACCACGCCGCGTTCACCGAGTTCCTGGACCGGATCGACCCGGCCGGTTTCCTGGTCGTGTGCGTCGACGACGACGGCGCGGCCGACCTGGCTGCGCAGGCACGGGCGCGGGGACTGACCACCGTCGGGGTCGGTGAGTCCGAGGCGGCCGACGTGCGTGCCGAGGCGGTCACCTTCGCCGGGTCCACGTCCCGGTTCACGGTCGTCGACCGGGGTCGCCGTCTGGGGGAGATGTCGCTGCAGATCCCGGGCCGCCACTACGTCCTGGACGCCCTCGCCGCTCTGGCCGCCGGGCTGCGGCTGGGCTTCTCCTTCGCGGACATGAAGCGCGGCCTCGAGGCGTTCAGCGGCACCCGCCGCCGGATGGAGCTGAAGGGCGAGGTCGACGGGATCCGGGTCTACGACAGCTACGCGCACCACCCGAACGAGATCGCCGGCGACCTGCAGGCCGCCCGGTCGCTGGCCGGGGACGGCCGGGTCGTGGTTGCGTTCCAGCCACACCTGGTCTCCCGCACGCGGATCTTCGGGGCGGCGATGGGGGAGGCCCTCGGCGCGGCCGACTCGGTCGTGGTGATGGACGTCTACGTCGCCCGTGAGGATCCCGAGCCGGGGGTCAACGGCGGCATGGTCGCCGCTCATGTCCCGCTGCCTCCCGAGCAGGTGCTGTTCGAGCCGTCCTGGTCGCAGGTGCCGTCGCGCCTCGTGGACCGGGCCCGCCGCGGGGACGTCGTACTCACGCTGGGGGCCGGGGACGTGACCCTGGTCGGCCCGGAGGTCCTCGAGCTGCTCGCGGAACGGTCGGAGGCCGTCGATGGCTAGGACGACTTTCAGGCCGGCGCCGGAGCGCACCGAGGACGAGCAGACGGTCCGGATCGCGCGCAAGCGGTTCGCGCGCCGCCAGTGGGCCCGACGCTGGCTGGCCTGGCGCGGGCTGACCGCCCTGTTCGCGGTGCTCGCGCTCGTCGGTGGCGCGGTGTGGCTGGTGTTCTTCTCCTCGGTGCTCGCGGTGACCGACGTCAAGGTCGAGGGCGGCGTGGTGCTCGAGGAGGCGGACGTACGCCGTGCCGCGCAGGTCCCCACCGGCGAGCCGCTGGCGAGCGTGGACCTCGACGCGGTCGCGGCGCGGGTCGAGGGGCTCGCCGCCGTGGACAGCGTGGACGTGTCGCGGGCCTGGCCGGACAAGGTGCGGATCGCGGTGCAGGAACGGGTCCCGGTCGCGGTGGTCGAGCGCAACGGCGTGGTGCAGGGTCTCGACGAGCAGGGTGTCGTGTTCCGCGACTACTCCACCCCGCCGGCGCACCTGCCGATGGTGCGGGTCAGCGCCGGGACTCGGGCCGAGGCGCTGGCCGAGGCGGCAACGGTGATCGAGGTGCTCCCGGACCGGCTCGCCGCGCGGGTCGACTTCGTCGAGGTGGCGACCATCGACACGATCAGCCTGCGGCTGCGGGACGGCCGGACGATCTTCTGGGGCAGCGCCGACCAGTCCGAGAACAAGGCCAAGGTGGTCGAGGTGCTGCTCGGGTCCGCCCCCCGGGCCAGCACCTACGACGTGAGCGTCCCTGGCCGCCCCACCACCCGCCACTGACCCCCCTTTCTTCGTTGAGACGCGCCCTTTTCGCCGATGAGGCGTGGAGTCTTCGCGGGTGAGACGCGGATTCTTTCCGCCCGGGTGACGTCCTGCTCGGCTCCGGCTACGTAATCACCGGTGAGGCCTTGTGACGGGAGGCCGCCGGCATGAGGCAGCGCGGGTACGACGAGGAGTTCACGGGACTTCGTGGTGCCCGGTCGAGCGATCTGCGCCGTACGGCGTACCTGCTCGCGGGCGACTCGCACCGGGCCGAGGACCTGGTGCAGGTG
>JAICRS010000263.1 GCA_025966335.1 Nocardioidaceae bacterium | reverse complement strand
GATCTCCTTCGCGAACGCCTTGGAGCCCTCGATCCGGGCCGCCTCCCTCGACGGGCCGAAGCAGGCGATGCCGCGCTCCCGGACCGCGTCCGCGACACCCGCCACCAGCGGCGCCTCGGGACCGATCACCACCAGGTCCACCGACAACGCAACCGCCAGGGACGCCACCGCGCCACCGTCCACCGGGTCCACGTCATGCAGCTCGGCCACACCGGCGATCCCGGGGTTGCCCGGTGCCGCGTGCACCTCGTCGACACCGGGGTCCCGGGACAGGGCCAGCGCTAGCGCGTGCTCGCGCCCGCCGGAGCCCACGACGAGCACCTTCATCCTCGATCAGCCTTTCCGGAAGCGGCCCGCGACGGGCTCATCGCAGGATAACCGTCTGCTCCCGGCCGGGACCGACCCCGACCGCCCAGAACGGAGCCCCGGACATCTCCTCGAGCGCGCGCACGTAGGTCTGCGCGTTCTTCGGCAGGTCCCCGAACGAGCGGCACCCGGAGATGTCCTCGTTCCAGCCCTCGAAGAACTCATAGATCGGCTTCGCGTGGTGGAACTCCGACTGGGTCATCGGCATCTCGTCGACCCGCTCGCCGTCGATCTCGTAGCCCACGCACACCGGGATCCGGTCCCAGGCGCCGAGGATGTCGAGCTTGGTCAGGCAGAACTCGGTCAGCCCGTTGACGCGCGCGGCGTACCGGGCGATCACCGCGTCGTACCAGCCGCAGCGCCGGTTGCGCCCGGTCGTCACGCCGTACTCGCCGCCGATCTCGCGCAGCCGCTCGCCGTCCTCGTCGAGCAGCTCGGTCGGGAACGGGCCGGACCCGACCCGGGTGGTGTAGGCCTTGATCACGCCGATGATCCGGTTGATCCGGGTGGGGCCGATGCCGGCGCCGGCGCAGACCCCGCCGGCGGTCGGGTTGCTGGAGGTCACGAACGGGTAGGTGCCGTGGTCGACGTCGAGCATCGTGGCCTGCGCGCCCTCGAACAGCACGGTCCTGTCGTCGTCGAGCGCCCGGTTGATGACCAGCGAGGTGTCGGCGATCATCGGCTTGAGCCGGTCGGCGTACTCCCCGAGCTCCTCGAGCACCGCGTCCACCTCGATCGCGCGGCGGTTGTAGACCTTCACCAGCAGGTGGTTCTTCTGGTCCAGCGCGGCCTCGACCTTCTGCCGCAGGATCTTCTCGTCGAGGATGTCGGCTACCCGGACCCCGATCCGGTTGATCTTGTCGGCGTACGTCGGACCGATCCCCCTGCCCGTCGTACCGATCTGGTTCTTGCCGAGGAATCGCTCGGTCACCTTGTCGACGGTGGTGTGGTACGACGTGATCAGGTGCGCGTTCGCGGAGACGACCAGCCGCGACGTGTCCACGCCACGCTCCTGGAGACCGTCGACCTCACGGAACAGGGCAGCCGGGTCGACCACGACCCCGTTGGCGATCACGGGGGTGCATCCCGGCGTCAGGATTCCCGAGGGGAGCAGGTGGGTCGCGAACTTCTCGCCGTTGATCACGATCGTGTGGCCGGCGTTGTTTCCGCCTTGGTACCTCACGCAATAATCAATGGAGGAGCCGAGCAGATCGGTGGCCTTGCCTTTTCCCTCGTCACCCCACTGGGCGCCGAGGACAACAATCGCGGGCATGGGTGGGACCCCTCTCGCCGGCCGGTCGGGTCAGTCAGATGGGCCGGGGCATCGCGGCCGGGCAACGAAGAAGCCCCTTGCTAGATCACGAACGCAACAGCGCCATAACTTCGAGGGGCTCTTGCGGCGCAACGTTATCAGAGCGTGAGATCCGCGCTGTAGTGTCCGACCGGTGGACCCACTGCTGCTGATCACGAACGCCGACGCCGGCACCAACGACGCCGAGAACGTGGAGAAGGCGCTCGCCGTGCTGCGCGAGGCGACCGACGTCGAGGTGTGCTCGACCTCCAACCAGGGCGAGCTCGACGGGGTGCTGCACCGGCGCGGCGGCCGTCGGGTGGTCGTTGTCGGCGGGGACGGGAGCCTGCACGCGGTCGTCGCCGCCCTGCACCGGCGCCAAGAGCTCCCCGGCACGGTGCTCGGGCTGATCCCGCTCGGCACCGGCAACGACTTCGCCCGCGGCACCGACATCCCGCTCGACCCCGAGGAGGCGGCCCGGCTCGTGGTCCGCGGCCAGGTCCGCCCGGTGGACCTGATCGTCGACTGCGTCGGCGAGGTCGTGGTCAACAACGTGCACATCGGCGTCGGCGCCGAAGCCAGCCGCAAGGCCGACAAGTGGAAGAAGCGGCTCGGCCGGGTCGGCTACGGGATCGGCGCCGCGATGGCCAGCGTGAACCCGCCGTTCGTCCGGTTGCGCGTGGAGGTCGACGGCGAGGTCGTCGCCCGCTTCGACCAGCCCGTCCTGCAGGTCGCGCTCGGCAACGGCCCGAATGTCGGTGGCGGCACCGAGCTGAACCCGGAGGCCGATCCCGAGGACGGGAAGATCGACGTGATGGTCTCCTTCGCGGTCGGCCCGCTGGCCCGCTTCGGCTACGGGTTCGGGCTGAGCAAGGGAGAGCACCACGAACGGGACGACGTGCGCTACCTCCGCGGCTCGACGGTGTCCGTGTCGGGTCAGGCGTTCTACTGCAGCGCCGACGGGGAGCTCTACGGACCGGAGCGGAACCGCACCTGGCACGTCGAGAAGGGCGCGTTCTCGATGGTCCTGCCGCGCTGACCAAGACCTCCTCGGTCAGATCCAGCCGCGCCGGACCGCCTCCACCCCGGCCTGGAACCGGGAGTCCACGCCGAGCTCGTCGAGGATCTCCGCGACCCTGCGCCGCACGGTGCGCAGGCTGAGGCCGAGCGCGCGGGCGATCTGCTCGTCCTTCGCCCCACCGGCGAGCTGGTCCAGCAGCAGGCTGCGGCTCTGCGAGCGGTCCGTCCCGACGAGCTGGCCGTCGAGCCCCGGCACCGCCACGGCACGTTCCCACAGCCGCTCGAAGAGCTCGGTCAGCGCACCGATCATGGCGTCCTGGCGCACCACCAGCCGACGGTCGGTGCCCTGCCCCCATCGCTCGGACAGCAGCGCGGCCGAGGTGCCGAGGATCGCCACCCGGCTGGGCAGGGCAGCCAGGATCCGGACGTGCTCGCCGGCCTCGGCCCGACCCCGCACCACATCGGGAGCCTCCTCCAGCACGCGCGCGGGGTAGATCGCCCGCGAACGCCGTCCGGCCCGGACCAGGTCCATCACCCAGTCGTCCACCTCACGACCCACGTCGAGGCGCCACTGGTCGGGCCGCAGCCAAAGCAGGTCCCCGGTCGAACCGACCGCCAGGCTGCGCAGCAGGCCCACCAGGTCACCGCCCTGGACCACCTCGACCGTCACCGGCTCCCCGCTCGGCGCCCGCGAGGAGAGATGGTCCGCCATCAGCGACGGCAGCAGGCCGCGCAGCGCCTGGAGCTGGTCGGTCAGGTGGTGCACCCGGCGCGACTCCTCGGTGAGCAGCCGCCCGAGGGCATGGTCCGGCGAGGACGCCTGAACGGTGTCGGAGCGTACGTCGACCAGCCCGGCCGCCTCGAGCTTGCTCAGGGACTCGTCGAGCTCCGGTCCGGCCATCCCGGAGAGGTCCTCGAGCCGGTCACGGGAGAGCCCGGAGCTCCGGAGCAGCAGCCGGTAGACGTGCTCCTGCTCGGGGGTGAAACCGAGCACCGAGAAGGGGGTTCCGTGCGCAGAGCCGAGCGACATAAATGACATGTTAGTGCCACTGGCAGGAAACGGTCGTCCGGACGTATGGGATGACTGCCATGATTTTGCACAGCGGCAGACCGGGGATCACCGGGGGAATCCGGATCTTTCGGTCGACGCGGCCAAGCCGATGCGCCGGAATCGCCGCCGGGGACGATTCCGGCGCTTCGCCCATTTGGGAGGGTCCGCGCTCAGCG
>JAICRS010000121.1 GCA_025966335.1 Nocardioidaceae bacterium | reverse complement strand
CGGGAAGCACCCCGATGTCCACGCCGGTCACGTCGCGCACGTGGCCGAGCACGTGGTCGGTGTTGGTCGCGTCGCGGACGGCGGACGTCGCGAAGCCGAGGATCTCCTCACAACCCTTGTCCTCGGCGGCCTGCAGGGCCTCGGCGACGAACCGGGTCAGCGCCGCGATCCCGTCCTCGGTGACCGCGCCGGCCTCGTCGAGGTGCTCGGCCAGGCGCAACGGCTCCTTGTAGGAGTACGCCGGCAGCGGCGCCGCCCCGCCGTGCGCGTCCACGACGAGCAGGTGCCCTGTGTTGGAACCGATGTCCAGCACACCAAGTCGCATGCCCAGAACCTACCCCCGCTAGCCCCTCCCCCGCCGAGCCGTCAGGTTTGGTGTGCCGAGCCGTCAGGTTTGGTGTGCCGAGCCGTCACAAATGGCGGCGGGTCGGGTGGCCTACCGGGTCGCCAGTAAGTGGCAACGGCATCATCCGGCGACCAGAGACATGCCATTGCAACTGACTGTCGAGGAATCCTTGGGGCAACCGCAAAACATGCCGGCTCGGCCCGCAAAACATGCCGGCTCGGCCCGCAAAACATGACGGCTCGGGGGAGGACGTAGGGTTGCCCGCGTGCCAGAAGTAGACCTCGTCTTCCCGCGCGCGTGGGTGGAGTTCGCCGACCCCGCCGACGACTCCCAAGTCTTCAAGTGCGACCTGACCTGGCTCACCTCCAACTGGATGTGCATCTTCGGCCAGGGCTGCCAGGGCATCTACGCCGAGCGGCCCTTCGACGGCTGCTGCACGCTGGGCGCGCACTTCTCGGACAAGGACGACGAGAAGCGGGTCAAGAAGTTCGTGAAGCTGCTCGACCGGGAGACCTGGCAGTTCCACGACGCAGGCCGCAAGGGCGGCTGGATCGAGACCGACGACGACGGCGACCGCAAGACCGCGGTCCACGAGGGCGCCTGCATCTTCCTGAACCGGCCCGGCTTCGAGGGCGGCGAGGGGTGCGCCCTGCACGGCCTCGCACTGCGCATCGACCGGCATCCCCTCGAGACCAAGCCCGATGTCTGCTGGCAGCTGCCGATCCGCCGCACCTTCCGCGACGTCGAGCTTCCGGACGGTTCGGCGTACACCGAAGTGTCGATCGGTGAGTACGACCGGCGCGGCTGGGGCCCCGGCGGGCACGACCTGGACTGGTACTGCAGCGGCAACACCGAGGCCCATGTCGCGGCGCAGCCGGTGTACGTCTCCAACGGCCCGGAGCTGGTCGAGCTGATGGGGCAGGCGGCGTACGACGAGCTGGTGGCACGTTGCGAGGCGCACCTGCGCTCACGTTCCGCGCTGGCGATCCATCCCGCCGACCCTCACTGAGCCAGCTTCGCCGCCACGTTCTCCGGCATCGGCTCGTAGCGGGCGAAGGACCGGGTGAACGACGCGGCACCGTGCGAGAACGAGCGCAGGTCAATCGCGTACCGGCCGATCTCGACCTGCGGCACCTCGGCCCGCACCAGCGTCCGGTCGTCGCCGACCGGCTCACTGCCGAGCACCCTGCCGCGCCGGCCGGACAGGTCGCTCATCACGGTGCCGACCAGGTCGTCGGGGACCATCACCGCTACCTCGTCGACCGGCTCGAGCAGCGAGATCCGGGTGCCCTCGGCGGCATCGCGCAGGGCGAGCGCGCCTGCGGTCTGGAAGGCCATGTCGGAGGAGTCCACGCTGTGCGACTTGCCGTCGGTGAGGGTGACCTTGATGTCGACGACCGGGTAGCCGTGCGCGACCCCGCGCTCCATCTGGGCGCGCACCCCCTTCTCCACGCTGGGGATGAACTGCCGCGGAACCGCGCCGCCGACCACCTTGTCCACGAACTCCAGACCCGAGCCTTGCGGCAAGGGCTCGACCTCGATGTCGCAGACCGCGAACTGGCCGTGCCCGCCGGACTGCTTGACGTGCCGGCCGTGGCCCTTGGCGGTGCCGGCGAAGGTCTCCCGCAGCGAGATCCGCAGCTCCACCTGGTCCACGGTTGCGCCGTAGCGGTTGCCGAGCCGGTCCAGCGCGACGTCGGCGTGCGCCTCGCCCATGCACCACAGCACGATCTGGTGGGTCTCCGCGTTGTGCTCGATCCGCAGCGTCGGGTCCTCGGCGGCCAGCCGCTGCAACCCCTGCGAGAGCTTGTCCTCGTCGGCCTTGGCGTGCGCCTCGACCGCGATCGGCAGCAGCGGCTCAGGCATCGTCCACGGCTTGAGCACCAGCGGCTGCTCCCGCTCCGAGAGGGTGTCGCCGGTCTCCGCGCGGGTCAGCCGCCCGATCGCGCACAGGTCGCCGGCGATCACCTGGTCGGCCGGCCGCTGGAGCTTGCCGAGCGGGGTGGACAGGGCACCGATCCGTTCGTCCTCGTCGTGGTCCTCGTGCGTGCTGTCCTCGCCGAAGAACGAGCTGAAGTGCCCCGAGACGTGCACGGTCATGTCCGGGCGGATGGTGCCGGAGAAGACCCGGACCAGGCTGACCCGCCCGACGTACGGGTCCGACGTCGTCTTGACCACCTCGGCCACCAGCGGCCCGGACGGGTCGCAGCTGAGCGCCGGTCCGCTCTTGCCGGCGGGGGTGAACACCTCGGGCAGCGGATGCTCGAGCGGTGAGGGGAACCCGGCGACGATCATGTCGAGCAGCTCGCGGGTGCCGACCCCGGTGGTCGAGCAGACCGGGATCACCGGAAAGAAAGAACCCCGAGCGACAGCCCGCTCGAGGTCCTTGACCAGTAGTTCCTTGTCGACCGCTTCACCGCCGACGTAGCGCTCCATCAGCGTCTCGTCCTCGGACTCCTCGATCACCCCTTCGATCAGGGTTCCGCGCTGCTCCTCATGCGCCGGGTCGTCGCCGGTCAGCAGGCCGACCAGCAGGTCGCCCTCGTGCAGGTAGACCGGGAGCACCTTGTCGCCGAACGAGGCCTGGGCCTGCGCGACCACCGCGTCGACGTTCGCGCGGGCGTGGTCGAGCTTGGTCACCACCACCGCCCGCGGCACCGACACCTCGGCGCACTCGCGCCACAGCTGGCGGGTTGGCTCGTCGACGCCCTCGTTCGCGGCGATCACGAACATCGCGCAGTCGGCGGCGCGCAGACCGGCCCGCAGCTCACCGACGTAGTCGGCATAGCCAGGGGTGTCGAGCAGGTTCACCTTCACGCCGTCGTGCATGAGTGGCGCGAGCGACAGGCCCACCGAACGCTGCTGGCGCTGCTCGGCCTCGTCGAAGTCGCTGACCGTGGTCCCCTCGAGGACCGTGCCCGCCCGGTTCAGCACGCCGGCCGAGACCAGCAGCGCCTCCACCAACGTCGTCTTCCCCGACCCGGCCGGACCGACCAGCACCACGTTGCGGATCGCGTCGGGACTCTCGGCTGCGGGCACCTCGGGGTTGCTCCCCTGGTTCGCGGTCGTCCTGCCAGCCACGTGTCCGCCTCCTCCGCGGTGCGTCCTGCGTTCACTTTTCCGCGAACCGGCGCGCAGCACAAGGGCCCACGGGCACGTGAAGGACCCCGCCGATTCCGACCCCGCCGTCCGACGCCGATCGCGCTCTGGTCAGAATGCTTTGCATGCGCTTGGACCATCTTTCGTACGCAGCCGGACCCGATGGACTCGCGAGCACGGCCCGCCGGATCGGTGAACTGCTCGGGGAGAACTTCACCAACGGCGGCATCCACCCCCGGTTCGGCACCCGCAACGTGGTCCTGCCGCTGGCCGACGGGATGTACCTCGAGGTCGTCGAGGTGCTCGACCACCCGGCCTCCGACAAGGCGCCGTTCGGCCAGGCGGTGCGCGCCCGCTCCGCGCTCGGCGGCGGCTGGATGGGCTGGGTCGTCGCGGTCGACGACATCCGCCCGATCGAGCAGCGGCTCGGGCGTGAGGCGGTCAACGGCAACCGGCACCGCCCCGACGGCGTCGAGCTGAAGTGGCAGCAGATCGGCGTCCGAGGGCTCCAGGCCGACCCGCAGCTGCCGTTCTTCGTGCAGTGGGAGTCCCCGGCCGAGCTGCACCCCGGCAACGGCGCCACCGGCAACATCAACCTGCACTGCCTGGAGATCGCCGGCGACCCGGGCCGGGTCAGCGACTGGCTCGGCCAGTCCGTCGACGCCCCGCTCGAGGACGTCAAGGTCGAGTGGATCGCACCGCACGGCACGCCCGGCGTGGTGGCCGCGCAGTTCCAGACCCGCGATGGCCTCGTCCGGATCTGACCGACCCTCCACGGTCTCCACCGGGGCGGTTCCCAGCCCCAACATCTGGCACCACCCCGACGTCTACGAGCTCGAGAACCGCGCGGTCGACCCGGACCGACGGATCGAGGCCGCGATCCGCGACCTCCTCGACTGGACCGGACGCGACGTGCTGGATCTCGGCTGCGGGACCGGTTTCCACCTTCCCCGTTGGGCGTACGACGCGCGCTCGGTCCTCGGCGTGGAGCCGCACCCCGACCTGCTGGCGATCGCCCGCAGGCGCACCGCCCGCCTCGACAACGTCCGCCTCGCCCAGGGCAGCGCCCAGCAGATCCCCGTCGCGGACGCGAGCATCGACCTGGTGCAGGCCAGGTGGGCCTACTTCTTCGGTCCCGGCTGCGAACCCGGCCTGCGCGAGCTGGATCGGGTGGTTCGCCGCGGCGGGGCTGCCTTCGTGATCGACAACGACGCCACTCGAAGCACCTTCGGGCGATGGTTCCGCCGCGGCTACCCGAACGTGGACCCGCAGGCAGTGGAACGGTTCTGGTCCACCCACGGCTGGCAGCGTCGGCCGTTGGACGTCATGTGGCGGTTCGCTGCCCGCGAGGACCTGGAGTCCGTCGTACGCATCGAGTTCGACCGGGCCACCGCCGAAGCTGTGCTCGCCGAGCACGACGGGCTCGAGGTCGACTATGCGGTCAACCTGTGGTGGCGCCGCTACTGACCCTCGAGGAACCGCGCCCGCACCGACGTGATGTGGCTGTCGCGGCTGACCCCGCCCCAGCGCTGCCGGTCGTAGTCGGTGAACGGCCGCTCCAGCTCGTCGAGGTCGTCGACGGCCTCCTTCAGCTGCGCGCGCCAGCCTTCGTCCTCGACCGCCGGGGCCGAGGTCAGCGTGTCGATCTGCGCGATCAGCGCCGACTTCTCCACCATCGCCTCCGGGGTCACCTCGCGCAGGCAGACACCGAAGTCGCCGGACAGGTAACCGCGCCAGTCCTCCTCCGGGTCCACACCGGGCAGGCCCAGCATGGTCGATGCCGCACGGTGCCGCGCGTCGAACCAGTCCCGCATCCCCTCGACCTCGCCGGCGCCGTCGAGCACCACGAAGTAGTCCGGCGGGAACAGCTCCGTCCCGTCCGGCAGCACGTACGCCGGCCGTGGCAGCCGTTCCTGCGCGATCAGCGCACGCACCTGTTCCGGGGTCTCCGCCCGGTCGGCGCACAGCTGCTCGAGGGTGGAGTACTCCTCCCTGACATAGGCCAGGTCGTCGTCGGTGAACGTCGCTTCGGTCATGACTCCGACCCTACGGGGCCACACCGACCGTCAGCTCGTCCCGCGCACCGTCAGCGTCGGAGTGAGCAGGCAGCCGCGCTGCTCGATGGGCTTGTGCGCCAGCCGCTGTCCGAGCAGCCGGACGATCTCGACCGCGACCTGCTCGAGGGGCTGGCGCACCGACGTCAGCCCGGGCGGCGCGACCTGCGCGGCGATCGAGTCGTCGAAGCCGACCACCGCCACGTCCGAGCCCGGCCGCAGCCCACGTTCAGCGAGCGTGTGCAGCACGCCCATCGCGATCGTGTCGCTGGCACACACGAACGCGGTCGGGGACTCCGACTCCAGCAGCGCCTGCGCCGCCCGCCGGCCGAACTCGACCGTGTCGTCGCCGCGGGCGCTCAGCCGGCTGGTGGCCAGCCCGTGCTCGTGCATGGTGTCCACCCACCCTGCGCGCCGGTCCTCGCCGATGTAGGAGCCCTTCTGCCAGCCGACCCAGGCGATCCGCGAATGGGCCCGCTCGACCAAGTGCTCGACCGCCAGGGTCACCCCGGCGCGGCCGTCGACGTCCACCCACGGGTGGGTGCTGCCGGGCTCGTTCCACGGCCTGCCGAACGCGACGAACGGGGCGCCGCGGCCTTCGAGCCAGCGCGCCTGCGGGTTGCCCCGGTAGGTGTCGGTGATCACGAACGCGTCGACGGCGGTCGACCGGAGCAGGTCGTCGTACCCGGCGAGCGGGTCGGCGTCGCCCGAGGAGAACAGCAGCACGTGGTAGCCGGCGCCGTTCGAGCTCTCCACCAGCGAGTGCAGGAACCGGTCCATCAGCGCGTTCGCGGTGCCCTCCGTGGCCGGCTCCACGCGCAGCCCGATCAGGTGCGAGGAGCGCGTGCGCAGCGACCGGGCGGCCCGGTTCGGCGAGTAGCCGAGCACGTCGATCGCCCGGCGGACCCGCGCCAGGGTCTCCTCGCGCAGCAGGTGCGGACTGTTCAACGCGTTGGACACGGTCTGCCGGGAGACTCCTGCCTCGTCGGCCACCGTGGCCAGCGTCGGCGCCTTGCCGCTCCGTCGTGCCATCGCCGCCTCTCCGCCGAGAACCGCAGGGCTGTGGATCGTTCCAAGCCCGGTGTCTCGCATGATCGCCGCCGGGCCGCGGGAGAGTCAACCGGGCCTTGTCGGTGCGGTGACATAACGTCCCGGTCATGAGCAGCAGGACGAGTGCACGGACCAGGTCCAGCTACCGGTGCGCCGAGTGCGGCTGGGAGACGGGCAAGTGGGTCGGCCGGTGCGGCGAGTGCCAGGCGTGGGGCAGCGTGGCCGAGGCGGCCGCACCCCAGGGGCGTACGACGGCGGGGCCGGTCACCTCGCCCGCGATCCCCATCGGCCAGGTGCCGATCGAGGACTCACGCGCGAACAGCAGCGGGGTCCCCGAGCTCGACCGGGTCCTCGGCGGCGGGCTCGTCCCGGGCGCCGCGGTGCTGCTGGCCGGCGAGCCGGGGGTCGGCAAGTCGACGCTGCTGCTCGAGGTCGCGGCGCAGACCGCCCGCTCGGGGCTGCGCACCCTCTACGTCACCGGCGAGGAGTCGGCGTCCCAGGTGCGGCTGCGCGCGGACCGGACCCGCGGGGTGCACCACGAGCTGTTCCTGGCGGCCGAGACCGATCTCGGTGCGGTGCTCAGCCACATCGACCAGGTCAAGCCGCAGCTGATCGTCGTCGACTCGGTGCAGACCATCGGCGCGGCGGACGTGGACGGCGTGCCCGGTGGGGTCACCCAGGTCAAGGAGGTCGCCGCGGCACTGGTCCGGGTCGCCAAGACCCGCAACATCGCCACGATCCTGGTCGGGCACGTCACCAAGGACGGCTCGATCGCCGGGCCGCGGGTGCTCGAGCACCTCGTCGACGTGGTGCTCCACTTCGAGGGCGAACGCAGCTCGCGGCTGCGGATGGTGCGGGCGGTGAAGAACCGGTTCGGGCCGATCGACGAGGTCGGCTGCTTCGACCTGTCCGGCGACGGGATCGTCGCGGTCACCGACCCCACCGGACTGTTCGTCGCCCGCCACCACGTCGCGGTCGCCGGCACCTGCGTCGCGGTGACCCTCGAGGGGCGCCGGCCGATCCTGGCCGAGGTGCAGGCACTGGTCACCCCGTCCGCGTCCGAGCGTCCACGCAGGACCACCTCAGGGGTGGACGGCGCCCGGGTGGCGATGACCGTCGCGGTGCTGGCGCAGCGGGCCCGGATCCGGTTGCACAACCACGACGTGTTCCTGTCCACCGTCGGCGGCGCCCGGATCACCGAGCCCGCCGGCGACCTCGCCGCCGCGATCGCGATCGCCTCGGCCTGGAAGGACCGGGCGGTGCCCACCGACGTGGTCGCGATCGGCGAGCTGGGTCTGGCCGGCGAGCTGCGCCGGGTCCGCGACCTCCCGCAACGGCTGGCCGAGGCCGGCCGGCTCGGGTTCCGCGCGGCGATCGTGCCCAACGAGGCGGGCAGCAACGCCGGCGGGTCGGTGCGCGAGCTGCACGGGATGCAGGTGGTGGCGGTTCCCGACGTGGACTCCGCGTTGCGGGTGCTCGACCTCGGCAAGGCCGACTCCACGCCGCTGTTCAACGCGGTCTAGGGCCCGCTCGGTCCCCGGACGAGTCACAGCCACGCGCGCCGGCGGTTGCCCTACACTGACCGCGGCACGACGTACAGAACCTGGGGAGCACCGTGGTAGCCACCGACCGCTCGGACGAGGAGCTGCGCCTGCGCACCGTGCTGGCGAGCATCGCGCCGGGCACCTCGCTGCGCGACGGCCTCGAACGGGTCCTCCGCGGCCGCACCGGCGCGCTGATCGTGCTCGGCAGCGACAAGACCGTGGACTCGATCTCCACCGGCGGGTTCACGCTCGACGTCCCGTTCACCGCGACCGGCCTGCGGGAGCTGGCGAAGATGGACGGCGCGATCATCCTGGACAAGGACGCGGCCCGGATCCAGCGTGCCGCCGTGCACCTGATGCCCGACCCTTCGATCTACAGCGAGGAGACCGGCACCCGGCACCGCACCGCGGACCGGGTCGCCCGGCAGACCGGGTTCCCGGTGATCTCGGTGTCCCAGTCGATGCAGATCATCGCCGCCTACGTCGGCGAGACCCGCTACGTGCTCGAGGACTCCGGCCAGATCCTGTCCCGCGCGAACCAGGCGCTGGCCACCCTGGAGCGCTACAAGCTCCGCCTCGACGAGGT
>JAICRS010000242.1 GCA_025966335.1 Nocardioidaceae bacterium | reverse complement strand
TCCTCGCCGTCCGCAAGGGCCGGATGGAGCAGATGACCAACCACGGCACCGGCTGGGTCCGGATGGAGTTCCTCGTCCCCGCCCGCGGCCTGATCGGCTTCCGCACCGAGTTCCTCACCGACACCCGCGGCACCGGCATCGCGCACCACGTCTTCGAGGGCTACGAGCCGTGGGCCGGCGAGCTGCGGACCCGTGCGTCCGGCTCCTTGGTCGCGGACCGGACCGGCGCGGCCACCGCCTACGCGATGACCAACCTCCAGGAGCGCGGCACGATGTTCGTCGAGCCGACCACCGAGGTCTACGAGGGCATGATCGTCGGCGAGAACTCCCGCGCCGACGACATGGACGTGAACATCACCAAGGAGAAGCAGCAGACCAACGTCCGCTCCTCCACCTCCGACAACTTCGAGAAGCTCGTGCCGCCGCGCAAGCTCTCGCTCGAGCAGTGCCTGGAGTTCTGCCGCGAGGACGAGTGCGTCGAGGTCACGCCTGACGCGGTCCGGATCCGCAAGGTCACCCTCGACGCGACCGTGCGTGGACGCGAGGCGGCCCGCGCCCGCAAGCGCTGACCCCTGGGGCGGCAGCCACTCCGACCGGCACTCGAGCGGTCTGCCGTCTCCCTTCAGGCGGGCGGGCGGTCTTCCTCGGCCTCGAGTGCCGGTCCGACTGGCTGCGCTGATGGGGCGGAGCCGTCGGTACGCCGGCCCGCCCACACGTCGCGCGCAACAGTCACCCGCTCGCACCTGAAGCAGCAACCACCACGTCGTACGAAACAGCCACTCGGACCGGCACTCGAAGCACGACCGGCCTCGCTTCAGGCGGAGAGCCGGTTATCCTCGGCCTCGAGTGCCGGTCGGAGTGGTCCTCGGCTGAGCAGGTCGACCATGGTCCGCAGGACCCGGGCGACGTACTCCGGCTCGAACATCACGTGCTCCCAGGAGAACCGGATCACCAGCCAGCCGCGCATGACGAAAGAGTTGTAGCGCTCGCAGTCCCTCGTCAGGAACCAACGCTTGCCGTGGAACTCGAACGAGTCCGCCTCGATCACGAGCCGCAGCACCCGGTCCACCAGGTCCGGGCGCCCCACCGGGTCGATCCAGACCTGCGGCTCGACCTGCAGTCCCGGGATGTCGAGGGTGATGGCGCGCAGCACCGACTCGAACGGGTTCTCGGCACGCCCGTCGGCCGCACGCGCCACCCGCAGGCAGCGAGCGCGGTACCGCCCCGGCATCTGCTCGGCCGCGGCCAGCAGCTCGGCCTTGGTGACGTCGCCTGCGCGAAGTGCCGAGTCGGCGATCGCCAGCGACTCGTCGAACGGCAGCCTGCTTGAACAGTCCATGACGGTCCGGACCGGTGAGGTGGCGATGCCGACGATGTCATCATGGTCCAGGTCGACGTAGATCAGTCGCACGCCCGCGCGACGGTCGGGAGTGACCTTCCGCTTTCGCGGGACCGCGACCGCCGGCGTGGTCGGCAGATGCTTCACCTTCCAGCCGTGGTGACGTGCTGCGCTTGCCAGACACAGGACACCGCTCAGTCGGTTCGCCGCACGGACCGCCTCATCGGCTCCTGGCAGGGCGTACCGCCCTCGCACGTCCCGCACGATCCGCCCGCGCGCCAACGCGACCCGGATCTTGGCGCGGGAGGTGAGCCGCTTCAGACTCCGTGTGTCCGCGACACCGCCCAACCGCTGGAGGGCTACCTCAACCTTCATAGGACGGATCGTGCCCGGATCGGAGGAGTTGCGCGAACGGTTGTCCACAGGCCCGGAAGAGCGACGGCCCGCACAGCCACTCCGACCGGCACTCGAGACGCCACCCTGCCCGTCGCAGGCGCAGAGCCGGCCTACCCGCAAGTCGAGTGCCGGTCTGAAGGGTCGCGCGGCCCCTGGGGCACGATGGGGGCATGGAGCTCGCGAACCCGGACCCGGATGTCATCACCGTGTGGTCGGACGTCAGCTGCCCGTGGGCAACGCTGGCGCTGCACACCCTGCACCAGGCAGACCGAGCGGCCGGGCTCAGGATCGACCACCGTTCGTTCCCGCTCGAGCTGATCAACCGCGAGCCGACGCCGAAGCAGGGGCACGACGCAGAAGTCGCCGCCATCGCCGCCGTACGACCTGACCTCGGGTGGCGCGCATGGGACCAGCCTGATGCGACGTACCCGGTCACCACGCTGCCCGCGCTCGAGGCGGTCCAGGCGGCCAAGCGGCCGGAGGTCGGCGGTCTGGAGGCGAGCGACCAGCTGGATACCGCGCTGCGCCGGGCGTTCTTCGTCGAGCACCGGTGCATCAGCCTGCACAGCGTGATCGAGGACGTCGCCCGCGGCTGCCCAAAGGTGGACGAGGACGCGCTACGCGAGCTGATGAGCCAGGGCGCGGGACGCAGCGACGTCTACGGCCAGCTCACAGCGGTCCGCGAACAGGAGGTGCCCGGCAGCCCGAGCTTCTACAACAGCCACGGGCACATCGCGTCCAACCCGGGCGTCGACCTTGAGTGGGTGGGCGGGTTCCCGAGGATCAAGGCGTACGACGGCTCCTGGGCCGATCGGATCGGCGAAGCGCGCCCCTGAGGCTTATCGGGGCGCCGGACTGCCGACCCGGTCCGCCCCGCGCACCGAGCGCCCCGTCAGCAGCAACGCACCGAGGATCGGCAGGATCGCGAGCAACAGCAGGCTTTCCGGCATCCCGAGCGCCTCACCGAGACCGCCGACGACCGCGGAACCGACGCCGCCCCCGACCAGGAACATCAGCGTGGCGACCCCGAGCGCGACCCCGCGCACGGCCTCGTCGACCGATGAGCCGACGGCGGCCATCAGCGCGGGCTGTCCCAGGCCGAAGGAGCCGGTGACCGCGACCACGGCGAGGACCAGCAGTATCGCGGACCCGGTGGCTGCTCCGGCGGCGGCGACTGCGAGCGACACGGCGGCGGTGATGCCGGACAAGGCCAGGGACTTCGTCGGCCCGAAGCGGACCAGCGCCGGACCGGCGTAGCGCGGTGCCAGCAGGCCGGTCGCCGCACTCGGCACCAGGGCCAGACCGACGTGCCACGGCTCCCAACCGCGAGCGACCAGCACGGCCGGGATCGCGATCAGCAGCGCGAACCAGGCGGCAGGGATCGCCGACGCCGCGACGGCGCTGCGGACGACCACGGCGTTGCGGATCACGGACACGGGCAGGAAGCCGTCCGGGCGCCGCCGGACCCACGCCACGACACTCGGGACGCCGAGGAGAAGCAGCAGTGCGCCGGCCACGGCGACGCCGACGCCGGCGGCCGGCGACTGGACGAGGAGGACCAGACCCGAGGCGGTCGCCGCCACCAGCAACGCACCGAACAGGTCGAGCCGGGCGCCGCTGCCCTGGGTCGGGAGTGCCCGCCACAGCAGCGGCATCATCAGCACACCCAGGATCGGCAGCGCGATCACCGCCCGCCAGCCGAGCAGGTTCTCGACGCCGCCGCCGGCCAGCGGTCCGAGACAGCTCAACGCGGCCGTCACGCCCGCGACCCGGCCGAGCGCCCCGGCGCGGACACGACCTGTGTACCGCGAGCTGATCACGGCCACCCCCAGCGTCGGGACCGATGCGGCTCCGGCGCCCTGCAACAGCCGGGCCACCAGGAGCAGCTCGAACGTCGGAGCCACCGCCCCGAGCACCGCACCGACGGTCATCATCCCGACCCCGACGAGCAGCGGAAGACGGATCCCGACCAGGTCCGACAGGCGCCCGTACACCGCGGTCGCCACGGCCAGCATCAGTGCGTACAGGCTGATCACCCAGGCGCTCTCGCCGGTGGTCAGGCCGAGGTCGGACGCGAGCGCGGGCAGTGCGACCGCGACCGAGGAACTGCCCATACCGGCCAGCCCGAACAGGACCCCGACGAGCACCGCGACCCGGCGGGCGTCGGACGCCGGCGTCACCTGTCGCCTGCTCCTTGTCCCGCTCACCTTCGAATCCTAGGTGGCTGATGCCGCTCGGCCCTCAGGCGGACACCACCAGCACGTGAAGGCGGCGCGGGCCGTGCACGCCCTCGACCCGGTTCAGCTCGATGTCGCTGGTCGCGCTTGGCCCGCTGATCCAGGTCTGCGGCCGGTTCGGGTCCAGCGCGGCGACCGCCTCCGGCACCCCGGCGACGATCTGGTCCTCGCGCACCACGCACACGTGCATGTCCGGCACCAGACTCAGCGCGCGCCGCCCCTGTCCGGGTCCGTGATCCAGCACGATCGTCCCGGTGAGAGCGATCCCGATCGTGGCACCGGTGACCACGGCGTCGACCTCCTCGAGCCGGGCTGCGGTGTGGCCGTGGTCAGGCACAGCACCCGGGACGTCGTACGCGAATCCCGCCGGCACCAGGACCCGTGCGCCTTCGGGGAGCGCCCCCACGATTCGGTCCGCCATCTCGTCCGCGGAACACCGCGTCACCACCGCGCGGTAGTCGGCGACCCGCTCCACGAACAGTGCGACCACG
>JAICRS010000208.1 GCA_025966335.1 Nocardioidaceae bacterium | reverse complement strand
GGTCAGAACGCGTCCGGCGGCGAGTAGACGCCCCACACCTCGCGCAACGCGTTGCAGACCTCGCCGACCGTGGCGCGCGCTCGCAGCGCCTCCTTCATCGGGTAGAGCACGTTGTCGTCGCCCTCGGCCGCCTGCTTCAGCGCGGCCAGATGCTTGGCGACCTCGTCGTTGTCCCGCGACGCGCGCAGGCCGGCCAGTCGCTCGGCCTGCTGGGCCTCGATCGCCGGGTCGACGCGCAGCGGCTCGTAGGGCTCCTCCTCGTCGGAGGTGTACTTGTTCAGCCCCACCACGACCCGCTCGCCCGCGTCGATGTCCTTGGCGATCTGGTAGGCGGCGTTCTCGATCTCGTTCTTCTGGAAGCCCTGCTCTATCGCGGACACCGCGCCGCCGAGGTCCTCGACCCTGGTCATCAGGCTGCGCGCCTCGGCCTCGAGGTCGTCGGTCAGCGACTCCACCGCGTAGGAACCGGCGAACGGGTCGACTGTCTTGGTCACGTCGGTCTCGTAGGCGATCACCTGCTGGGTGCGGAGGGCCAGCCTGGCCGCTTTCTCCGAAGGCAGCGCGATCGCCTCGTCGTAGGAGTTCGTGTGCAGCGACTGGGTTCCGCCGAGCACGGCGGCGAGGGCCTGCACCGCGACCCGCACCATGTTCACCTCAGGCTGCTGGGCGGTCAGCTGCACGCCGGCGGTCTGGGTGTGGAACCGCAGCATCAGGGACTTGGGGTTCTTCGCCCCGAACTCGTCGCGCATCACCTGCGCCCAGATCCGGCGGGCGGCGCGGAACTTCGCCACCTCCTCCAGGATCGTGGTGCGGGAGACGAAGAAGAAGGCAAGCCGGGGCGCGAACTCGTCCACGTCCTGCCCGGAGGCGACCGCGGCCCGGACGTACTCGACGCCGTCCGCGAGGGTGAACGCGACCTCCTGCGCGGGAGTCGCCCCCGCCTCCGCCATGTGGTAGCCGGAGATCGAGATCGTGTTCCACCGGGGGATCTCGGTGCGGCAGTAGCTGAAGATGTCGGTGATCAGCCGCAGCGAGTGCTTGGGCGGGTAGATGTAGGTGCCCCGGGCGATGTACTCCTTGAGCACGTCGTTCTGGATCGTGCCGGTGATCTTGTCGCCACCGACGCCCTGCTCCTCCGCGACCAGCTGGTACATCAGCAGCAGCAGCGCGGCGGGCGCGTTGATCGTCATCGAGGTGGAGACCTCATCGAGCGGGATCCCGTCGAACAGCAGCCGCATGTCCTCGACCGAGTCGATCGCGACGCCGACCTTGCCGACCTCGCCGTGGGCGATCTCGGCATCGGAGTCGTGGCCCATCTGCGTGGGCAGGTCGAAGGCCACCGACAGCCCGCCGGTGCCGTGCGCGACCAGCTGCTTGTACCGCTCGTTGGACTCCTTGGCGGTGCCGAACCCGGCGTACTGCCGCATCGTCCACGGCCGCCCGGTGTACATCGAGGGGTAGACCCCCCGGGTGAAGGGGAACTCCCCCGGCTCGCCGAGCCGGGTCGCCGGGTCGAAGTCCTCGAGCGCATCCGGGCCGTACACCGCCTCGAAGGGGAGGCCGGACTCGGTGGAACTGCCTTCACTGCTCATACCCGCGGTCATTCTCGAAGCGTACGGCGAACGCGCGGGACGGCGCACCGTGAGATGTCCCACCCGGTGAATAGCCAACGCCGGCATGCGGTAATTGATTTCACAACGGTGACTGGTCAGTAACAAAAGCGCCGCGGATAGAGTGCTGAGTTGCCCCTGCACCGGAGTTTCGGAGGATCTACCCTTGGCCAGCTCACCGGCGGGAACGCTCTACCGCGGCCGCGAAGGCATGTGGACGTGGGTCGCCCACCGCATCACCGGCGTCCTCATCTTCTTCTTCCTCTTTGCGCACGTGATCGACACCGCCATGGTCCGGGTCTCCCCCGAGGCCTACAACGCCGCAGTCGAGACCTACAAGAACCCGATCGTGGGCGTGATGGAGATCGGTCTGGTGGCCGCGGTCCTGTTCCACGCGCTGAACGGGATCCGGATCGTGCTCGTCGACTTCTGGTCCGACGGGCCGCGCTACCAGCGCCAGATGAGCTACGGCGTCGTCGGAGTCTTCCTCCTGCTCCTGCTGCCGTTCATCTGGCGGCACCTGACCAACGTGTTCGGACACTGATCGCGATGACCCAGTCGACACAACAGCCCGGGACCTCTCAGATCGCGGCCCCCCGCTCGCCGTACAAGGCCCGCAAGGCGGGGAACTTCGAGCTCTACTCCTGGTTGTTCATGCGCGGCTCCGGCGTGCTGCTGGTGGCCCTCGTCCTCGGGCACCTGTTCGTGAACCTGGTGCTCGGTGAGGGCATCCAGGCCATCGACTTCGCGTTCGTCGCCGGCAAGTGGGCGAACCCGTTCTGGCAGGTCTGGGACCTCGCGATGCTGTGGCTGGCGATGCTGCACGGCACCAACGGTCTGCGCACGATCATCGCCGACTACACGACGCGGGCCGGCACCCGGTTCGCGCTGAAGACGCTGCTCTACTTCGCATCGTTCGTGGTGATCGTGCTCGGCACCCTGGTGATCTTCACCTTCGACCCGTGCATCGACCCGGACTCGACCCTTTCCGTCTGCCAGACCAACTGAGCACAGCCGAGCGAGGCCTGAGAAACATGGTTCAACAGCACAAGTACGACGTCGTCATCGTCGGCGCGGGCGGCGCGGGAATGCGCGCGGCCCTCGAGTCGGGACAGCGCACCCGCACCGCCGTGCTCACCAAGCTCTACCCCACTCGCTCCCACACCGGCGCGGCCCAGGGCGGCATGTGCGCGGCTCTGGCCAACGTCGAGGAGGACAACTGGGAGTGGCACACCTTCGACACGGTCAAGGGCGGTGACTACCTGGTCGACCAGGACGCCGCGGAGGTGATGGCCAAGGAGGCCATCGACGCGGTGCTCGACCTGGAGAAGATGGGCCTGCCGTTCAACCGCACCGACGAGGGCAGGATCGACCAGCGTCGGTTCGGTGGGCACACCCGCAACCACGGCGAGGCCGCCGTACGACGCTCGTGCTTCGCGGCGGACCGCACCGGACACATGATCCTGCAGACGCTGTACCAGCAGTGCGTCAAGCACAACGTCGAGTTCTACAACGAGTTCTACGTCCTCGACCTGGTGATGACCGAGGGCCGGGCCTCCGGTGTGGTGGCCTACGAGCTGGCCACCGGCGAGATCCACGTGTTCAACGCGAAGTCCGTCATCTTCGCCACCGGCGGCTTCGGGAAGGTCTTCCGGACCACCTCCAACGCGCACACGCTGACCGGTGACGGGATGGGCATCGTATGGCGCAAGGGCCTTCCGCTCGAGGACATGGAGTTCTTCCAGTTCCACCCGACCGGTCTGGCCGGGCTCGGCGTCCTGCTGTCCGAGGCCGCCCGCGGTGAGGGCGGCATCCTGCGCAACAGCGAGAACGAGCGCTTCATGGAGCGCTACGCGCCGACGATCAAGGACCTCGCGCCGCGCGACATGGTGGCCCGGGCGATGGCCAACGAGGTGCGCGAGGGCCGCGGCGCCGGGCCGGACAAGGCCTACGTCTACCTGGACCTGACCCACCTGCCCCGCGAGCAGATCGACGCCAAGCTTCCCGACATCACCGAGTTCGCCCGCACCTACCTCGGCGTCGAGCCGTACACCGAGATGATCCCGGTGTTCCCGACCGCGCACTACGCGATGGGCGGTGTCCCGACGAACATCAAGGGCGAGGCGCTCGCCGACAACCACACGGTGATCCCGGGCCTGTACGCCGCCGGTGAGGTCGCCTGCGTCTCGGTGCACGGCGCCAACCGGCTGGGCACCAACTCCCTGCTCGACATCAACGTCTTCGGACGCCGTGCCGGGATCTACGCCGCCGAGTACGCGATGAGCACCGACTTCGATGACCTCCCCGAGAACCCCGAGACCGGTGTCGTCGCCATGATCGAGTCGATGCGTGACGCCGGCGGGTCCGAGCGGGTCGCTGCCATCCGGCAGGAGCTGCAGGCCACGATGGACATCAATGCCCAGGTCTACCGCGACGAGGGCTCGCTGAAGCAGGCGCTGTCCGACATCGACGGGCTCAAGGCGCGCTACGTCAACGTGTCGGTGCAGGACAAGGGCAAGCGGTTCAACACCGACCTGCTCGAGGCCATCGAGCTGGGCTTCCTGCTCGACCTCGCCGAGGTGCTCGTCGTCTCCGCGCTCGCCCGCAACGAGTCCCGCGGAGGACACTTCCGCGAGGACTACCCGAACCGCGACGACGTGAACTTCCTGCGCCACACGATGGCCTACCGGGAGCTGGAGGCCGACGGGACGACCCGGATCCGGCTGGACTACAAGCCGGTCGTGGAGACGCGCTACAAGCCGATGGAGCGTAAGTACTGATGGATGTCACGGTCAAGATCCTCCGCTACAACCCCGAGGTCTCGGAGGAGTCGTCGTGGGAGAGCTACCAGGTCACGGCCGAGCCGACCGACCGGGTGCTCGACGCGCTGCACAAGGTCAAGTGGGACCTCGACGGCTCGCTCACCTTCCGCCGGTCCTGCGCGCACGGCGTGTGCGGGTCGGACGCGATGCGGATCAACGGCAAGAACCGGCTGGCCTGCAAGACGCTGCTCAAGGACGTGAACCCGTCCCAGCCGATCACCGTCGAGCCGATCAAGGGCCTGCCGGTGCTCAAGGACCTCGTGGTCGACATGGAGCCGTTCTTCGACGCCTACCGGGCGGTGATGCCGTTCCTGGTGACCACCGGCAACGAGCCGACCCGCGAGCGGCTGCAGTCACAGAAGGACCGGGACCGGTTCGACGACACCACCAAGTGCATCCTGTGCGCCGCGTGCACCACGTCGTGCCCGGTGTACTGGACCGACGGGCAGTACTTCGGCCCGCAGGCGATCGTCGGCGCACACCGGTTCATCTTCGACAGCCGTGACGAGGGGACCGACCAGCGGCTGGAGATCCTCAACGACAAGGAAGGCGTCTGGCGCTGCCGGACCACCTTCAACTGCACCGAGGCCTGCCCGCGTGGCATCGAGGTGACCAAGGCGATCCAGGAAGTGAAGCGGGCGCTGATCTTCCGCAAGTGACGGACGACCACGACGACCGGCAACCTCTTGTCGTTCTGTCCGTTTCAGCCCTGTTTGACCCGGTCCCGATCCGAAGGGTGCCGGTCCGAACGGCCGTTGGTCCGTGCACACTGGACTGCTGTGGCTGAGCACACCTACCACCTGACCGTGGAATGGACGGGCGACCGAGGCGCGGGGACGAAGTCGTACGCCGGCTACGGCCGCGACCACCTGGTGCTCGCAGAAGGGCGTCCCAAGATCCGAGGCTCGGCCGATCCCGGCTTCCGCGGCGAGGACTCTCGCTGGAACCCCGAGCAGCTG
>JAICRS010000278.1 GCA_025966335.1 Nocardioidaceae bacterium | reverse complement strand
GCAGCCGGACCGCCCCGCGGTCGCCGACCTCGAACGGGTGCGCGTCGAAGTAGTCGCGAACGATGTTGTGCAGCCGGATGAAGGTGAGCGGTTGCCGGGCGCCGGACGACACGTGGAACCACTCCGGCCGACCCGGCTCCGGTGGCCGGGCCAGGACCGCGACGATCGCGGCGACCACGTGGTCGACGGGAACGATGTCGACGATGGTGTCCCCGGCCGCAGGGAACTCCGGAAGCTCGCCCCGGCCGTAGGCGAGGATCAGCGGCTCCGCCATCTTGAACCCCTCGATCCAGCCGGGGTACGGCCGTTCCAGGGCGGACTCGATGATGCTCGGCCGGATGATGGAGACCGGCGCGGTCGCGGCGTACTGCTCCACCACGCGTTCGCCGAGTGCCTTGGTGAACGTGTAGCAGTCGGTCCAGCCGAGGCTGCGGGCCCGTTCGACGCCGACCCGGACCAGCTCGGCGCGGACCCAGTCACGGCGTTCGGCCTCACCGGCCACGGCGGCGGTCAGCATTCCGGCCCGGCCGTGCTCCTTCTCCGCCTTCGCCCGGGTCTTCGCCAGCAGGTCGGCGGCGCGGGAGCGGTGCTCGATCACCTGACGCTGGGCCAGGCCCCAGGACAGCTCGGCGTCGAGGTCGACGGTGTGGTCGACGGGTCCTTCGGGGATCGTTCCCCGGCGCCGTCCGGCGACGTAGGCGGTGGAGATGTGCACGTAGTGCACGTGCGGCCCGACCTCCGCGATCCGGTCCAGCAGCATCCGGACCCCGACCACGTTGGTCCGGAACGCCTCGTCGACCGGTGGGTCGAAGGACACGTCGCCCGCGCAGTGCACGACGGCGTCGAGGTCGTCCGGCAGCGGCGGGACGTCCGCGAGGTCACCCTCGATCACCTGGAGTCGTGCGTCCGCCAGTACGTCGACCCCGCCGGCTGTCTCGGCCACGCGGGCGAAGATCGGCTTGCCCAGCAACCCATGAACCCGTTCGTCGGCCGAGGTCGCTCCCTTGGGGCGGACGAGCACGGCGATCCTCAGGTCGGGCACCTCGTTGAGCAGGAGATGCAGCACGGCCTCGCCGACGAAGCCGGTCACGCCGGTGAGCAGGACCTTCCTGCCGGCCAGCCGCTCGGCGACGCGGGGCAGCTGCTCGGCCGTGGCCGGTTCTCCGATGGCGCTCACCAGGCGGCCTCCCTCACCGTTCGGCAGCGGGCGTGCAGTGACGCTATCGGAGAAGGAGAGATGAGGCGAGCAGGGCTGAACCGGCGCCGCCGTTCACGACCACTCGGACCGGCACTCGCTTCCGAGGCCAAGCGTCTCCACGCTCAGGCCGGCGCCGGCGCACCGGCAAGTGCCTGTCCCAGGGGTTGTCCGCAGAAGGTTGGACCCGGGTGCTCAGGAACCGGCGCCGTGGCCGTCCGCGACCTCGAGCGCATGATCGGCCGCGTGGATCGTGAACACCTTGTCCAGGCTGGTGATCCGGAACAGCTTCAGCAGCTCACGCCGGCTGCACACGATCGCGAACGAGCCCTTGAACGCGTGCGCCTTCCGCCGAGCACCGATCAGGACGCCGAGACCGGTCGAGTCCAGGAACGTGGTCTGGTCGAGGTCGAGGACAAGGTCCACGTGGCCGGCGACAACGAGGTCCTCGATGACCGCCTTGAGCTGGCCCTGGGTGGCGAGGTCGATCTCCCCGCGGGGAGTGATGATGTGACGTCCGGCGTCCGGCCGGACGTCGATCTCGAGCTGCATGGTGGTTCTCTCGTCCGACGACGTTCGTTCGCCGTCGGCTTGACGAACGGGACCATTGTCGCACCTTCGACGAAAAGGGTCGAGAACGGGCGGACCGTGGGGTCCGGTTATCCGCGGCCTGCGTGGCAACGGATATCGTGACCGGGTGGACCTCACCAGCCGGCACAACGTCCAGGTGACCGGCCGTACCGACGGACAACCGATGCTGTTCGCCCATGGCTTCGGCTGTGACCAGAACATGTGGCGGTTCGTCGCACCTGCCTTCGAGGACGAGTTCCGCGTGATCCGCTTCGACCACGTCGGAAGCGGGGGGTCCGACCTGGCGGCCTACGACCCCGATCGGTACTCATCCCTGGCCGGGTACGCCGACGACGTGCTCGCCCTCTGTGCCGAGCTTCAGCTGCGCGACGTGGTCTTCGTCGGACACTCGGTCTCGGCGATGATCGGTGTCCTGGCGAACCTGGCCGCACCGGAGCTCTTCGACAAGCTCGTCCTGATCGGACCGTCGCCGAGGTACATCGATGACGGCGACTACGTGGGCGGGTTCGCCGAGGAGGACATCGACGAGCTGCTCGACTCCCTGGACAGCAACTACCTCGGCTGGTCGAGCGCGATGGCCCCGGTGATCATGGGCAACGCGGACCGGCCCGAGCTGGGCGCCGAGCTGACCGCCAGCTTCTGCCGGACCGACCCCGACATCGCCCGGCGCTTCGCGCGGGTGACGTTCCTTTCCGACAACCGGGACGACCTCGCGCGGGTCAGCACACCCACTCTGGTCCTGCAGTGCTCCGACGACGCCATCGCCCCCGTGCCGGTCGGGGAGTTCGTGCGGGACTCCATTCCGAACAGCTCGCTGGTGATGCTCCAGGCGACCGGGCACTGCCCGAACCTCAGTGCGCCCGAGCAGACCATCGCGGCCATCGCGGAGTTCGTTCGTCCCGCCGGTGAGTGACGTGACGAACTCCGACGCGGCGCACGAGGGCTTCTACAGTGCGCTGCTCGACGACGATGCCGAGAAGCTCTACGAACAGGCTCCCTGCGGATACCTGTCCACCACGCCGGACGGGTCGATCGTGAAGGTGAACCAGACCTTCCTGGCGCTCACCGGTTACACGCGTCATGAGCTGGTGGGTCAGCGGACCCTCGCCGGCCTCCTCACCCCGGGCGGCCGGATCTACCACGACACGCACTACGGGCCGATGCTGCGGCTGCAGGGAACGGTCCGCGAGATCGCCGTGGACATTGTGTGCTCGGACGGTCGCCGACTGCCGGTCCTGCTGAACGCGGCACTGGAACGCGACGAGACCGGCGCACCGGTCGTCGTCCGGGTCGCCGTCTTCGACGCCACCGAGCGGCGTGAGTACGAACGGGAGCTGCTCCGTGCCAAGCAGCGGGCCGAGGACTCGGAGATCCGCGCGACGGAGCTCGCCCGCACGCTGCAGCAGACCCTGATCCCGCCCGGCTCGCCGGAGATCCCACACCTGGACGTGGGGGCGGTCTACCGCCCGGCCGGTGATGGCCGGGAGGTCGGCGGGGACTTCTACGACGTCTTCCAGCTCGCCGAGGACGACTGGGCGGTCGTCCTCGGTGACGTGTCCGGGAAGGGCGTGCAGGCCGCCATCGTGACCGCGCTGGTCCGCTACTCACTGCGCGCGATCGCGGTCCGGGTCGACGACCCGAGCCAGGTGCTCCGTGAGCTCAACGAGGTGCTGTTCCGGCACAAGACCGACCGGTTCTGCACGGTCGTACTGCTGCGGCT